>DASSPH010000105.1 GCA_035699745.1 Vicinamibacterales bacterium | reverse complement strand
AGCCTCGCGCGTCCTCCTCTATCAGGTGGTCAATCGCGGGAACGGACAGGCGACGGCGAACGCCGAGGGAGACATCACGCTGGTCAGCGGCTGGCAGGGGGACGTGATTCCGACCGCGGCGAACCAGACGATCGCCGTTCCGGTCGCCCGCAAGAAGGACGGTTCCCCGGTGACCGGCCGCGTGATCGCCCGTTTCTTCGATCTTCCCGACGGCTTGCACAGCGCGCCGATCCGCCTCGCCTCGCTGGGGACGCCGCAGCCATACCGCCCCGCCGATCTGGCAGAGAGCGGCGCGACGCTGACCTGGCACACCCGGGAGAATTACGCCGGGCAGCAGGACGCGAAGCACACGGTGCCGCGTGCGGAGTGGGCGTTCGCCGACTGTGAGAGCACGCCGTGGCCGGGCACGCCGGATCCGTCGCGGCTCTGCGTCAAGGACGCGTTCCGCGCCGGCCGTATCTACGAACTGGTCTACACCGCGAAGGATCCGCTGGTGCTGGGCGTTGGTCTCGCCGCCACGCGCGACATCGTCTCGTTCTTCCGCCATGCGAAGGCCGATGCCTCGGGCACGCCCAATCCAGTGGCCGGCGTCGTCGATCACGCGATCAGCCTCGGCGACTCTCAGTCGGGCAATTTCATCCGGACGTTCATTCATCTTGGCTTCAACCAGGACACGCAGAACCGCATCGTCTGGGACGGCGCGTTTCCACGGATCGCGGCGCGCCAGACGCCGATCAACCTGCGTTTCGCGCTGCCGGGCGGCGCCGCCGGGATGTATGAGCCGGGCAGCGACGGCGTCGTCTGGTGGACGCGTTACGCGGACAAGGCGCGTGGACTGAAGGCGGCAGGCCTCCTCGATCGATGCACCGCGACGAAGACCTGCCCGAAGATCGTCGAAGCATTCGGCTCGGCGGAATTCTGGGGACTGCGCATGTCGCCGGATCTGATCGGCACCGACGCGAAGCGTGATCTCGCGCTGCCGTCGAACGTGCGGCGCTACTACTATCCGAGCACCACGCACGGCGGCGGGCGCGGCGGCTTCCCGGTCGAGGCAACGGCGGCGGCGAACAGCCCGTGCACGCTGCCGGCCAATCCGAACCCGCAGGCCGAGCAAACGCGCGCGCTGACGCGCGCGCTCGTCGACTGGGTGGTGAAGGGCACACCGCCGCCGCCGAGCCGCTACCCGACGCTGGCCAGCGGCGACCTGGTGCCGGCGACGCGCGCGGCACTGGGCATCCCCGGGATCCCCGGGCTTCCGTTCAGCGATCGCCTGCTGAACCCCGTGCTGCGCTACGACTTCGGCCCCGGTTTCCGCGCCGCGGACCTCTCGGGGGTGATGACTCGCGTCCCACCGAAGGTCATCGGCGTCCTGCCGACCTACGTCCCGCGCGTCAACGAGGACGGCAACGAAACGTCGGGCGTCCCGTCGGTGCAGCTGCAGGCGCCGCTCGGCACCTATCTCGGATGGAACACGTTCCGTGCCGGCGTCTTCGCGGGACACGGCTGCGGATTCCAGGGAGGCTGGATTCCCTTCGCGAAGACGAAAGCGGAACGGATCGCCAACCGCGATCCGCGGCTGTCGATCGAGGAGCGCTACGGCACGCACGACGGGTATGTCGCGGTGGTCAGGAAGGCGGCGGAGCAGGCGGTCAAGGATCGTTTTCTGCTGCCCGATGACGCGGCGCGAATCCTGCGCGCCGCCGAGACGAGCAAGGTCCTCGAGCGGAGCCAGCCTGCCGCCTCCGTCACGTCGTCGTGCGAGCAGCTCACGTCACTCAATCTGACGAACGCGGCGGTCACGCTCGCCCGCGCCTACCCCGCCGGCGGCTTCACGGCGGGACGCACCTTCCAGGTGCCGGCGTTCTGCCGCGTCGCCGTCACAGCGAGGCCAACGTCTGATTCGGACATCAAGGTGGAGGTCTGGGTGCCCAGCGCGTGGAACGGCAAACTGCTGGGCACCGACAACGGCGGGTTCTCCGGCGCGATCAACTACGGCGCGCTCGCCAATGCCATCGTCAAAGGGTATGCCGCCGTCAGCACCGACACCGGCCACACTGGCGATCAGATGGACTTCGGCATCGGCCACCCCGAGAAGATCGTCGACTGGGCGCATCGGGCCGTTCACGAGATGACGGTGATCGCCAAGGCCGTCGTCCAGCGGGCCGGAGGCCGGGCGCCGCTGCGGTCGTACTTCAGCGGCTGCTCCACCGGTGGACAGCAGGCACTCAGTGAGGCGCAGCGCTATCCCGCCGACTACGACGGCATCATCGCCGGCGCGCCAGGAAATAACCGCATCAACCTCATCTACGGGTTCCTGTGGTCGTGGCTCGCGACGCACGATGCCGGCGGCAACGCGACGCTGCCGGCCGCGAAGCTGCCCGCGCTCGCCCGGACGGCCGTCGCGGCGTGTGACAAGCAGGACGGTCTCGAAGACGGCGTGATCGACGATCCGCGCGCCTGC
>DASSPH010000104.1 GCA_035699745.1 Vicinamibacterales bacterium | reverse complement strand
GCGCGGTCGATCTGCTTGTGCACGTAGCGCACGCTGGCGGAGATCACGTCGCTGAACTGGTGTTCGACGCCCGCGGTCGCTTCCTGCTGACGCATCGGCTTGAGATTCGGTTCGATCGCGCTCGAGCCGACCGAGATGTGCCGGAAGTCGGTGACGCGCATCAACTGGCCCGGGCACGCCGGCGGGCAGCCGGAGGGCACCAGGTTCGGCCAGTCGAACGTGTTCAGCGTGTAGTAGTACTCGAGCCAGCGGTCGCCGCCGAACGAGCCGCGCGGCAGTTCCAGCTTGAAGATGTCGTAGAAGATGCCCCACGACGCGAACGCCTTGGTGCGGCCGTCGCCACGGAGGTCATACGCGAAGCCGACCCGCGGCGCCACCTTGTCGGCGAAGCCGAACTCGATGCCGGTCTCCGGCAGCGTGATGCCGTCCACCACCGTGCCGGGCGCGTAGTTCGGCACCTGCTCGCGCTCGGTCCGGACCCCGGCGTTGATCGTCAGCTTGTTGTTGATCGTCCAGGCGTCCTGCACGAAGAAGCCGAAGACGTTCATGTTGACGTCGCCGAAGGTGATGAAGCCGCGGTTCGGATCCACTTCCTGGCTGCGCACCGAGTAATAGCCGTAGGTGCCGCGGCAGGTGGTGGTGCCGAAGAGGATGCCGTTGCAGGCCGCCGGGTTGGTCGACAGCCGGGTGTTCCACCGGATCGTGACGCGCGGACGCGCCTCGCCCGAGTCGACCGCGTTGCCGAGGCGATCGGCCTGGAAGCCGAACTTCAGCTGGTGGGCGCCGCCGAAGTTGCCGTAGATCGTGCTGTCGGCCTGGAAGTACAGCCGCGTCTGCTTGTCCTGCACGACCTTGGTGTTCGACAGCACGCTCGAGAAGCCGGTGCCGCGCTGCAGGCTGGCCGGGACGTCGAGCAGCCCGATATTGTTCGTCGTCGTCCAGTTGAACCGGGGCACTTCGGTGACGTTGGTGTCGTACTGGTCGGACAGGTAGTACCCGCCGCGCAGGCCGACGAACATTCTCGGCGACGCCGTCCAGTCGACGTTGCCCGACACCGTCCAGTTGGGGAAGGTCGAGGTCGTGCGGTAGTCCGAGCCGGCCGGATCGGTCGCCGCCAGCGACGGGAGCAGGCCCCGCTGCCGCGACCAGCTGTTGTTGAACGCGAGCCGCGCCCGCGTGTTGTCGCTGATCTGCGAGGTCAGGTTGCCGGTGGCGTACTGCACCTGCGTCTTCTGCTTGTTGCTGTTGTTCTCGCCGATCGGATTCTGCGACGTCGAGGCGTTCACCGTCCGGGTCGTCGTCGTGATCGCCGGCTGATACGCGCCGAAGAACCAGGCGCGGTTCTGCGCGATCGGGCCGCCGAGCGCGAAGCCGGGCTCGAGCCGGACGCTGTCGTCCTCGGGATAGGTGATGTACTCCGCGAGGCTGCTGTTCGACGGGTTGAGGCGGAGGATCGGCCGCCGCGACGCGTCGAGCGCATCCCCCTGGACGTTGAACAGCGCGCTGCCGCGGAAGTTGTTGGTGCCGCTCTTCGTCACCATGTTGATGACGCCGCCGGTCGCGCCGCCGAACTCCGCGGTGTAGCCGCTGGACTTCACCTGGATGTCCTCGACGAAGTCGGCGATGACCGCCTTGCCAGACGTGCCGCTCTGGATGTTGGTCGTCTCGACGCCGTCGATGATGTAGCGGTTCTCACCGGCGCTCGCGCCGTCGATCGACAGGCCGCCCAGCTTGGCTTCCTGGTTCGCTCCCGGCGCCTGCGTCACCAGCGTGGTGAAGTCCCGCCCTTTCGGCAGCAGGTTGATCTGCTCGGCGCGGATGTTGGTCTGCCGCGCGCTCTGCCGTACGTCGACCAGCGGGCTTTCCGCCGTGACCTGGACGTTTTCCGTCAGGGTGGCGAGCCCGAGGGCGAAGTCCACTTTCTTGATCTGGCCGAGCGCCACCACGACGTTCTCGACCGTCCCCGGGCGGAAGCCCTGCAGGTTGGCCGTGATCGTATAGGTGGCGGGCGCGAGTGACGGGAACCGGTACACACCCTGCGCGTCGCTCGTGGTCTCGATCTTCGCCCCCGAGCCTCCGGTCAGCGCGACCGTGACGCCCGGCAGCACCGCGCCGGACGAGTCCCTGACCACTCCTTCAATCGATCCACGCTGCTCCTGGGCATAGGCCGCCCCGGTCAACAGCGTCATCGCGAGCAACATCGCGATTCGTGCTAGACGCATGAATACATCCTCCTCGGTGAACAACTCAGGGGTGAATGAGGCCGGACGCACCCGGCTCCCTGAACGAACCGTGGCTACAGCACACGCTGTACCGGTCCCGGTCCAATCTCCGATTAACCCTCTTTTCTGGGGATTCGTCAACTTGTCCCCGCGCCCGTCCCGGCCCGGATCTGAATCGTTGGATGACGATGTGGGCTGAATTGGATCGCGTCGCCGGATGTGTCCCGCGTCGCGTCCGGCTACAATTGGAGGGTTATGCTCCCCTCGGATGTCGTCATCCTTGGTGCGGCACGGACGCCCATCGGCCGCTACGGCGGATCCCTCCGGAACGTGCATCCGGCCGAGCTCGGCGCCGCGGCCGCCGGCGCGGCCCTCGAGCGGGCAGGCCTCACACCAGCCGACGTGGACGAGGTGCTCATCGGCCACGCCCGGCAGGCGGGATCCGGGCCGAATCCCGCCCGGCAGGTCGGCAGGCGAGCGGGCGTTCCTGACACAGTCCCGGCTCAGACCATCAACAAGGCCTGCGCATCCGGGATGCAGACGATCGCCACCGGCGCGCAATCGATCGCGCTCGGCGAGTCCGCCATCGTGCTGGCCGGCGGCATCGAGTCCATGAGCCGGATGCCGTATCTGATGGACGCCGAGGACGCCCGCTGGGGCCACAAGATGGGGAATTTCACCCTCGTCGACGCCATGTATCGCGACGGCTTCACCTGTTCGGTCTGCGGCCTGATCATGGGAGAGACGGTCGAACTGCTGGCGCGCGAGTACGGCATCACGCGGGAGGCGTCCGACGCCTATGCGCTCGAGTCGCAGCGGCGGGCCGAGCGCGCCATCGCGCAGGGGCGCTTCCGCGACGAGATTGCCCCGGTCGCCTATACCGACGCGAAGGGCAAGCCGCAGACCCTGTCGGCCGACGAGCACCCGCGTGCCGGGACGACGATCGAGAGCCTGCGGAAGCTGCCGCTGGTCTTCAGTGACGTCGAGGGCGGGGCAGGCATCCTGACCGCCGGATCGTCGTCCGGCATCACCGACGGTGGGGCCGCCGTCGTCCTCGCAAGCGCGGCCGAGGCGAACGCGCGCGGCCTGAAGCCCCTGGCGAAGATCGCCGGATGGGCGAGCGCGGGCGTCGATCCGAGGCGCATGGGCATCGGTCCCGTGCCCGCCGTGCACCAACTGCTCGAGCGCACGGGGCTGCGGCTCTCCGATTTCGACCTCGTCGAGCTGAACGAGGCGTTCGCCCCGCAGGTGCTGGCGGTGCTGGCCGATCTTCCCATCCCGATGGATCGCCTCAACGTCAACGGCGGCGCCATCGCGCTGGGCCACCCCATCGGCTGCACCGGCACGCGCATCGTCGTCACCCTGCTGTACGAGATGCTGCGGCGCAAGGCGCGCCGCGGGCTCGCCACGCTGTGCGTGTCGGGGGGAATGGGGATGGCCATGGGGATTGAATTGTGTTAACGCCCAAGGTCGCTGTCATCGCCGGTGACGGAATCGGGAAAGAGGTGACTGCGGAGGCGGTCAAGGTGCTGACCCGGACCGGCGAGGCGTTCGGGCGGCGGCTGCAGTTCGAGCACCTGCCGTGGGGCGCCGACCATTATCTCGAGACGGGGATCACGATTCCCGCGGACGGCTACGACACGCTGCGCGGGTTCGACGCCATCTTCATCGGGGCGCTCGGCGATCCGCGCGTGCCGGACAATCGTCACGCGCGCGACATCCTGCTCGGCACGCGATTCGAGCTGGATCTTTACGTGAACTACCGGCCGGTGAAGCTGCTGGACGAGCGTCTCTGTCCGCTGAAGGGGCGCGGTCCGAAAGACGTGGACTTCGTCGTCTTCCGCGAGAACACCGAAGGGTTGTACGTCAGCGTCGGCGGCCGCTTCAAGGCCGGCACGGAGGACGAGATCGCGATCCAGGAAGAGCTGAACACGTTCAAGGGGGTGAACCGGATCATCCGCCACGCGTTCGCCTTCGCCGAGGCGCGCGGCCTCACGAAGGTGTGCATGGCCGACAAGAGCAATGCCATGCAGCAGGGGCATGCGCTGTGGCAGCGCGTGTTCACGCAGGTCGCCGCCGAGTACCCGCGCATTCAGGCGACGCATTACTACATCGACGCGCTCGCGATGTACATGGTGCTGGATCCCGGGCAGTTCCAGGTGATCGTCACCAACAATCTCTTCGGCGACATCATCACCGACCTCGGCGCGACGTTCCAGGGCGGGCTCGGGATGGCGGCGTCGGGGAACCTTCATCCCGGGAAGACCTCGATGTTCGAGCCGGTGCACGGCTCGGCGCCGAAGTTCGCCGGGAAGAACATCGCCAATCCGATCGGCGCGATCGCGTCGGCGTCGCTGATGCTGGAAACGCTGGGGCTGAAGGACGAGGCGGCTGCGATAGATGCGGCGATCCTGAAGGCGGTTCGGGAGAATCAGGTGACGGCCGATATCGGGGGTGCACTTGGCACTCGTGAGGCCGGAAATTACATAGTGGCAGCTTTACGCTGAGACGACTGCGGCTCGCGCTCCGGCACGAAGAACACAAAGGCCACATTTGTGATCTTCGCGGCCTTTGTGCCGGAGCGTGAGTCGTCGACGCGTCTCAGTCGAATCAATCAGGGAAACGTATGAACGGTGACGTCTTCATTCTCGGCGGCGCCCGGACGCCGATGGCGGAATACACGGGCAGGTTGAAGGACTTCTCGGCGCTGGAGCTGGGGGCGATCGCGGCACGCGCGGCGATGGAGCGGACTGGTGTGAAGCCGGCCGACGTGGATCACGTCGTCTACGGCAACGTGCTGCAGACCAGCGCCGACGCGGTGTACGGCGCGCGGCACGTCGGACTCAAGGCGGGCGTGCCGATCGAGGTGCCGGCGTTGACGGTCAATCGCCTGTGCGGCTCGGGCATCCAGGCGGCGATCAGCGGGGCGCAGCTGCTGGTGCTCGGGGAGGCGGATGTCGTTCTCACCGGCGGCATGGAGAGCATGAGCCAGGCGCCGCACGTGATCCGTGGGCTGCGCAGCGGCCTGCGGCTCGGCCAGGGGCAGCTCGAAGACACGCTGTGGTCGGCCCTGCTCGACACGCACTGCGGCTGCACCATGGCAGGAACGGCGGAGAACTGCGCGGCGAAGTACAGCATCTCGCGCGAGGCGCAGGACGCCTACGCCATCCGCAGCCAGCAGCTCGCCGACCGCGCGTGGAAAGACGGACGGCTGAAAGAGGAAGTCGTTCCGGTGGAGATCAAGTCGCGCAAGGGCGTGGACCTCTTTGCGCAGGACGATCACATGCGTCCGGATTCCACCATGGAGGGGCTGGCCAGGCTGCCGCCGGCGTTCAGCAAGAACGGCTGCGTCACCGCCGGCAATGCCAGCGGCATCGTCGACGGCGGGGCGGCGCTGCTGCTGGCGTCCGCCGCGGGAGCGACAGGGAAGGGGCTGAAGCCGCTCGCGAAGCTGACGCACTGGGCGTATGTCGGGGTCGAGCCGACGCTGATGGGGATGGGGCCCGTCCCGGCGACGCGGAAAGTGCTGGAGCGCGCCGGCCTGGCGTTGAAGGAAATCGATCTCATCGAGGTCAACGAGGCATTCGCGGCGCAGTACCTCGCCGTGGAGAAGGCGCTCGGTCTCGACCGGGACCGCGTCAACGTCAACGGCGGCGCGATTGCGCTCGGCCATCCGCTCGGCATGACCGGCACCCGTCTGCTCCTGACGCTGACGCTCGAACTGCGGCGGCGCGGCCTGAAGCGCGGTCTCGCGACCGCCTGTATCGGTGGCGGGCAGGGCATCGCCGCCATTGTGGAGACTGTGTGATGGCGATCAAGACGGTTGGGGTGCTGGGTTGCGGCCTGATGGGGGCCGGCATCGCGCAGGTGAGCGCGGCGGCGGGCTACAAGACCATCGTCCGCGAGGTCGAGGACGGCTTTCTCGAGAAGGGCATCGGGCGGATCGAGAAGTTCCTCGCCGGCGGCGTCGAGAAGGGGAAGGTCACCGCGGAGGAAAAGGACCGCACGCTGGGCAACCTGACCGGCACGACGCGGCTCGAGGACCTGAAGGACTGCGATCTCGTCGTCGAGGCGATCATCGAGAACATCGACGAGAAGACGAAGGCGTACGGCGTGCTCGACCGGGTCGTCGCCGACCATGCCATCTTCTGCTCGAACACCTCGTCGTTGTGCATCACCGAGCTGGCGGCGAAGACGAAGCGTCCCGATCGCTTCGCCGGGCTGCATTTCTTCAATCCGGTGCCGCTGATGAAGCTGGTCGAAGTGATCCGCGGGCTCACCACCAGCGACGAGACCTACCGCACGGTGTTCGCCTTCGCGCAGTCGCTCGGCAAGGAGCCGATCACCGCGCCCGACAAGCCCGGTTTCATCGTCAACCGCCTGCTGGTGCCGTACCTGCTCGACGCGATCCGCTCGTACGAGAACGGTCTGGGCACGATCGAAGACATCGACAAGGGGATGAAGCTGGGCACCGGCTATCCGATGGGGCCGTTCACGCTCCTCGATTTCGTCGGCCTGGACACGACCTACTACATCGCCAACATCATGTTCGAGGAGTACCGCGAACCGGCATACGCGCCGCCGCCGCTGCTCAAGCGGATGGTCCTGGCCGGGCGGCTCGGGAAGAAATCCGGCCACGGGTTCTACAAGTACTGACTACCGCAGCGCAGCGCGCAGCGCCGCCCCCTTTTGCTTGAACTCGCGATCCTCGGGCGCCCACTCGGGATCGACGGGGGCGTCGATGAGCTTCTGCAGCACGGCCCGCGCCTCGTCCTTCTTCTTCAGTTCGATCAGCGTTTCGGCGAGGAAGAAGAGCGACACGCTGCTGTTGGGATTGTAGGTGAGCGATTTGCGCAGGTGCTCCTCGGACTTCTTGTCGCTGCCGCCGAACAGGCCCGGCACCTTGAAGTACCAGCGGCCGAGCGCGCGGTCCGCCGATCCGTGCTGGAACGCGGGATCCAGGCGCAGCACGGTTTCCAGCGCGGCCTTGATGTCGCCGCGATACTTCAGCCCCTGGCGCAGACCGAACGATTCCGCCAGCGCGCCCATGTTCGCCGCGATCCAGAAATGCCCCTCGGGTCTGGCCGGGGCGATGGCGGCGGCGGCGCGCCCGGCGGCGATGCCCGCCTCGAGGTAGGCTTTGCGCTTCTTCTCCTCGGCGTGGCCGCCGAGCCAGTAGCGCGCGCGGGCGAGCTTCCACGCCGACTCGAAGTCTCCCGGATTCCTGATCAGCCGCTCCGCCCAGATGGCTTCGGCGCGCTGCGCGCTCGCGAGGTGCTCGCGTCGGCTGTACAGCGCATCGGGATCGTCCGCCTGCAGGCGAAAGGCTCCCACCGCGAGGAGTAGATACAATAAGAGCATGCAGGAAATAATCCGCCGGCTGCTCGCCGAGCTCGGGGAGGATCCCGCGCGCGAGGGGCTGCTCGACACCCCGAAGCGCGTCGAGAAAGCGCTGCGCTTCCTGACGAGCGGCTACGCGGCCGACGTGGACACGGTCCTCAACAACGCGCTGTTCACGGTCGATTATAACGAGATGGTGATCGTCAAGGACATCGACTTCTACAGCCTGTGCGAGCACCATCTGCTGCCGTTCTTCGGCCGCTGCCACATCGCCTACATTCCCAAGGGCAAGGTGATCGGCTTGAGCAAGATTCCGCGCCTGGTCGAAGTGTTCGCCCGCAGGCTGCAGATTCAGGAGCGGATGACCAGTCAGATCGCCGACACCATCCGCGAGAAGATCGACCCGCTCGGCGTCGCGGTGGTCATCGAGGCCACGCACCTGTGCATGGCGATGCGCGGGGTCGAGAAGCAGAACTCGTTCGCCATCACCAGCGCCATGCTCGGCGGCTTCCAGCATGATGCGCGGACGCGGATGGAGTTCCTGGAACTGATCAAGCGTCCCGACCTGCCGTCGCGCGTCTCGCCGTGTCACGATATCCATCACGCATCGTCTGCCTGACCGAAGAGACGACCGAGACGCTGTACCTGCTCGGCGAAGGGGACCGCGTCGTCGGTGTGTCCGGTTACACGGTGCGGCCGCCGGAGGCGCGGCGCAAGCCGAAGGTCTCGGCGTTCATCAACGCGCGCTTCGACAGGATCGACGCCCTGCGGCCCGATCTCGTGCTCGCGTTCTCCGACTTGCAGGCGGACCTCGCGCGCGAGCTGATCCGCCGCGGCTATCCGGTCTATACCTTCAACCAGCGCAGTGTCGGCGAGATCCTGCAGATGATCCGCGTCGTCGGTGCGCTGGTCGGACGCGGCGAGGCCGGCGATGCGCTGGCCGCCCGCATGGAGGACGGCCTCGAGGCGATTCGCCGCAGCGCCGCCGCGATGCCCCGGCGCCCCAGGGTGTTCTTCGAGGAATGGGACGCGCCCCTCATCTCGGGGATCCGCTGGGTCGAGGAGCTGGTCGAGATCGCCGGCGGCGAGCCGATCTTCCCGGAGCTGCGCGACAAGGCGCTGGGCAGGGATCGCATCGTCGATCCCGCGCTCGTGATCGCGCGCAATCCGGACGTGATCGTGGCGTCGTGGTGCGGCAAGGCGGTGAAGAAGCGCGCCATCGTCGAGCGGCCCGGCTGGGATCGCGTCAACGCGGTGCGCTGCGATCGGATCCACGAGATCAAATCGACCTACATCCTCCAGCCGGGGCCGGCGTCGCTGACCGAAGGGGTTTCGCGGCTGCATGCGATACTGAAGGCATGGGACGCGTCCTGACGTCAGCGATCCTCGTCGTCGCGATCGCGGCCGCGGCCGTGCCGCTCGACGCGCAGCGCAAGCCGCCGGCGCGCCGGCCCGCCGCGAGGGCGGCGAAACCGGCGCCGATGAAGACCGCCACGCCCGACGTGAAGTGTCCGTCGCTGATCGGCATGGGAGTGAAAACGGTGCGCAGTTACTGTGACGTGCCCGTCGGACGCGATCCGGCGCAGGGCATCGTCATCGGGCTGCCGCCGCACACCGGCCCCGGCGTCCTGACCTTCGACCTGCACGCGCGGCACGTCTACTCCGACGACGAGATGAAGCGCGGCAAGGCCTATGCGCGCTATCGCGCCGGCATCGCCGTCGCCACGATGAAGGGGGACGTGCTGACGCGCGGCGGCGTGGAAGCGGAGTTCCGCACCGCCGCGGATCTGTTCGATCGCATCGGCGGCGGCGCCGGTCCCGGCAGCCTGAAGGCGGTCGCGCCCGCCGGCCGCGAGCAGATCGTCGTGACCGTGCCGGCCGGCGTCGATCAGGTGAGCCTGCTGGGTGAGACGCTCGACGCGCTGACGCCGGCGGGACGGGAGACGGCCGCGATGGCCGGGCGGCCGATCGCGATCGTCAGCAACGTGCTCTTCGAATACCGCCCGGTCCCGGTACGGCGGTGAGGGTGTTCTCAGCAGGGGCCGCGGTGACGCACCGGGGACACGCTAGTGGCCTGAGCTCCACTGCTGGCGCGCCACCAGCACCTTGATCTCCAGCAGCTCGATCAGCGAGCGGCAGCGCTGCAGCACGCCGTCGCGCTCGAGCAGCGCCTGCTTCTCGACCGGCTCCAGCTCCAGATACTGCGCCAGCGCGTTCACCAGGTCCTCGTCGGGCATCGAGGTCGGCACTTTCGTGTCGCGGGCCCCTTCGGGCTGCGGCACCAGCAGCGCTTCGAGCCGGCGGCGCGCGGCGCGGATCTCCAGCCGGTCGGCATCCGCCGCCGCTTCGGGCAGCGCGTCGACGTCGGCGACGCGGTAGGGGAGGTCATCGTGCTCGCCGGTGATGCGGAACCGCTCCATGCCGCGGAGGACGATGTTGAAACGCCCGTCGGCGAGCCGTTCGGCGTGCGTGATCACGCCCGCGCAGCCGATCGGGTAGACCGGCGGCCGCCCGTCGTAGTCCCGTTCCCAGCCGGGCCGCAGCAGCACCATGCCGATGATCCGATCCCCGTTCAGCGCGTCGTCCACCATCTTCCGGTAGCGCGGCTCGAAGATGTGGAGCGGCAGGAAGACGCTGGGGAACAGCACCACGTTGGGCAGCGGGAACACCGGGATGGTGGGGGGCAGCATGGTCAATTGCCGATTGGCGATTGGCGATTGGCGATCGACAAATGGCGATTGGAGGGATTGTCGATCGACGGATTGACGAGTGGCGATGGCGCGCCAATCATCAATCGCCAGTCCGTCGATCGCCGATCCGTCAATCGGCATTTGTCGATCGCCAATCTGCCATCGGCCATCTTCAGTGTCTTGGTCGCGCGGCGATTGGCGATCGACAGGTGGCGATTGGAGGGAGTGTCGATCGACGGATTGACGAATGGCGATGGCGCGCCAATCATCAATCGCCAGTCCGTCGATCGCCAATCCGTCAATCGGCATTTGTCGATCGCCAATCTGCCATCGGCCATCTTCAGTGTCTTGGTCGCGCGGCTCGAGTGTCGATCGACGGATTGACGAGTGGCGATGGCGCTCCAATCATCAATCGCCAGTCCGTCGATCGCCAATCCGTCAATCGCCATTTGTCGATCGCCAATCTGCAATCGGCCATCTTCAGTGTATTGTCCGCGTCTTCTTGTCCATGTAGTCCATCAGCACGTAGCGTCCGAGCGTGCGCGGGGTGGTGAAGTAAGCCTTGCCGTGGCAGATCTGCGCCACCTTGCGCACGAAGCTCACCAGATCCGGATCGCGCGCCAGCATGAAGGTGTTGATCAGGATGCCGGCCTTGCGGCAGGCGGCCACCTCGGCGAACGTCTCCGAGACGATGAACGGATCGAGACCGAAGGCGTTGCGGTAGATGCGGCCGTCCGGCCGCGTCAGCGCCGACGGCTTGCCGTCCGTGATCATCACGATCTGCCGCATGTCCTTCTGCTGCCGTTCGAGGATGCGGCGGGCGAGCCGCAGCCCCTCGCGCGTGTTGGTGTAATACGGTCCGACCTTCGATCGCGCGAGCTGCCCGAGCGGAATCTCTTCCGCCGAGTCGTGGAACAGGACGACCTTCAGCGCGTCGCCGGGATACTGCAGGCGGATCAGATTCGCCAGCGCGAGCGCGACGCGCTTGGCGGGCGTGAAGCGGTCCTCGCCGTAGAGGATCATGCTGTGGCTGCAGTCGAGCATCAGCACCGTGGCGCAGGATGACTGGTACTCCCCCTGCGCGACCATCAGGTCCTGATAGTCCACCTCGATGCCGCCCGTCACGCCCGCGTTGCGCGCCCGCAGCACGGCGTTGAGGATCGTCCCGCTCGGGTCGAGATTCATCGTGTCGCCGAACTCGTACGGCTTCGACGCGCCGCTGGCCTCGATGCCGGTGGCCATCTCGCGGGTGTCGTGGCGGCCGAGACTGCTCTTGCCGAGGGAGCCGAGCAGGTCGCGCAGCGCCTTGAAGCCGAGAAAGTCCAGGCTCTTGTCGGTGATCTCGAAGCGGTACTGCGCCGTGTCGCCCATGCCGCCGCCGCCCGCTTCACGCTGCTCGCGCTCGCGCGCCAGATCCGGCTGGGCGCTCAGGTACCCTTGCGCCTGCAGCTTCTCGATGATCCTGTCGATCAGCTGCTCCAGCCGCTGCTCGGCGTCGTCGGCGTCGCGCCAGTCCTTGCCGAGCAGCCGTTCGAGCATCTCCTCCGACAGCATCCCGCCGTTGAGGATGGCCTCCATGATCGCGTCGTGCAGCGACTGCCGCGAGTGCCCGCTCTCGTCGTCGTCCTCGTAGGGCAGCCCGTACGGGTTGTCGAAGCCGCTGCCGAGCAGCAGATCCGAGAGCCGCGAGAGCAGATCCTCGAGATCGATCTCGTCGAGATCGTCGCCGGTGAACTTGCTGTAGCGGTACTTCACAAGCGTGCTCCCGCCGTCACGGACGCGCTCCGCCGCAAAGGCCACAGAGAACACGAAGCCCGCCAGGCGATGTGGGCGTTCCGCCGTCGCGTGTGACAGTCATGCAGCTAGTTGTAGTACTTCTTCTTGTTGCCGAGCGGCAGCTCGTGATCGACGCCGAGCGGCTCCATCGGGCGCGGCGCGCGCGGCTTCAGCGGCTCGGCGGCCTGGAACTGTCCTTCACTCGAGCGGCTGATCTTGCGCTGCGCGTAGAGCCCTTCGAGCACGAAGTCGACGGCGGAGGCCAGCGCGGGATCGCCGGGCTTCTTTCCGGCCGCCGTGCGGGCGGCCTCGTGCAGCCCGGCCACTTGTGCCGTGCGCGCCAGCAGCTCGCTCGCCGGCAGCGCATCGTCGACCTGCAGGTTGCCGCCGAGATCGAACCATTCGGTGACCTGCCGCAGATCGGCGTTGGGGAACCATCCGTCGTAGACGCTCGATACCGAGGCGCGAATCAGCTCGCGCGCGACGTTGTCGGCCCCCTTCAGTTCTCCCTCGTACTCGAGCTCGAACTTGCCGGTGATCGCCGGTATCGCGGCGTAGATGTCGGTGATCCGCGGCACCGCGATCCGCTCGCCGGCCGCGAGCGCACGCCGCTCGGCGTTCGAGATGACGTTCTCGAGCAGCGAGATCGGCAGGCGCTGGCTGACGCCGGATCGCTTGTCGATCTTCTGATCGCGCCGGGCGTGAAACGCCACTTCTTCGACCGTCTCGCGGACGTACTCGGGAAGGGACAGCTCGAGGCCGCCCCCGCCGCGTTCGGTCCAGGCCTCCTGCTGCGTCACCTGCATCGCCAGTTGCCGGCTGGCGAGATAGTGCGTGCGGATCTCCGATCCGATGCGGTCCTTGAGCGGCGTGATGATCTTGCCGCGCGCGGTGTAGTCCTCGGGATTGGCGCTGAACACCACCTGCAGATCGAGCGGCAGGCGCACCGGGTAGCCCTTTATCTGGACGTCCCCTTCCTGGAGGATGTTGAACAGGCCGACCTGGATCTTGCCCGCGAGATCGGGCAGCTCGTTGATCGCGAAGATGCCGCGGTTGGCCCGCGGCAGCAGGCCGTAATGCATCGTCATCTCGTCCGACAGCTCGAGGCTGGCGCGCGCCGCCTTGATCGGGTCGAGATCGCCGATCATGTCGGCGATGGTGACGTCGGGGGTGGCGAGCTTCTCGACGTAGCGGTCGTCGCGGCCGAGCCACGCCACCGGCAGGTCATCCCCTTCCTCGCGGACGCGCTTCCGGCACGCGGCGCAGAGTGGCGCCAGCGGATCGTCGTGAATCTCGCAGCCGGGAACGACCGGCAGCCACTCGTCGAGCAGGGAGGTCATCGCGCGCAGCAGGCGCGTCTTCGCCTGGCCGCGCAGCCCGAGCAGGATGAAATTGTGCCGGGACAGGATGGCGTTGACGATCTGCGGCACCACCGAGTCGTCGTAGCCGACGATGCCGGGGAAGAGCGTGTCCCCGGCGCGCAGCTTTCGTATGAGGTTGTCGCGGATTTCCGATTTCACGGGGCGCCGGGCGAGGCGGCCGGCCTCGACGTCCCGGCGCAGCGCACCGCGCGTAGTAGCCTTGGGGGTCATTGACGGATCTTAGCAGGATGCGCGGGGTGCGGGGGGCACGTGGTGCGCGGAGTGCGTTGCCGTCCGCTAGAATTCAACGCGTGGCGCTGGTGTTTGCCCATCGCGGCGGCGCGAAGCTGCGGCCCGAGAACACGCTGCTGGCCTTCGATCACGGGCTGTCGCTCGGCGCCGATGGCCTCGAGTTCGACGTTCGCCTGTCGCGCGACGGGGTGGTGGTCGTCCATCACGACGCGACGCTCGAGCGGACGACCGACGGCACCGGCCCGGTGGCGGCGCGCACGGCCGATGAGCTCGCCCGGCTCGACGCCGGATTCCACTTCGAGGCGCATCGCGGCCGCACCGGCGGCGTCCCTCGCCTCCAGGACGTGCTGCGCCGGTATCCGGCCGCGCGCTGCATCATCGAGATGAAGGTCAACGAGCCCGAGCTGGCGCACCGCACCATCGACGCCGTCCGCGCCGCGCGGGCCGTCGATCGCGTCGCCCTGGGCTCGTTCGGCACGCGCGTGCTGCGCGCGGCGCGCGATTACGAGCCGCGGATCCCGACCGGCGCCTCGCGCGAGGAGACCCGCCTGGCGCTGTACCGATCGTGGGTGCGCTGGCCGGTACGGCGTCCCGCGTATCGCGAGTTCCAGGTGCCCGAGGTGTCGGGCTCGACGCGCGTGGTCTCGCCGCGGTTCGTCCGCTACGCGCACGAGGCGCGGGTCTCGGTGGCGGTGTGGACCGTCGACGCGGAAGACGACATGCGGCGGCTGCTGGCGTGGGGCGTCGACGCCATCATCAGCGATCGCCCCGACATCGCCGTGCAGGTCGCGCGCGCCGGCCGTCCCACGTCCTAGCGGCGCCCGGGAATCGGGACGTCGCCGACGGTGCCGAGATTCACGTAGCGCGCCGTGCGGGTGCGGCTCTGGAGGATGTACCAGTAGCCGTCAGCGGCGCGGAAGAACGCCTGGTCGGTGATGCCGTCCTGATCGTAGTCCCCGGGCACGGGCACATCGCTCGCGAGCCCGCCCCATTTCACGTAGCGAACCCCGCCCGACGCGAAGCGGATATACCAGTACAAGTCCGACGGGCGGAACACGGCCGTATCGGTGCGTCCGTCGCCGTCGTAATCGCCGGGGACGGCAACGTCCGCGAGGGTTCCACCCCATTGCACGTAGTGGATGCCGGCGGTGCTGCGCCGCAGATACCAGTAGCCGTTCGACGGACGGAAGAACGCGATATCGGCCCGGCCGTCGCCGTCGTAGTCCCCCGGCGCCGGAACATCGTGTGCGGTTCCACCCCATTGCACGTAGCGCGGCGTGTTCGTGGCGGACTGCAGGATGTACCAGTAGCCGTTCGACGGACGGAACACGGCGATGTCGGCTTTGCCGTCACCGTCGTAATCGGCGGGCGCGGGGATGTCCGCCGTGGTGCCGCCCCAGAGGACTGCGCGCGACTGCATCGTGCTGCTGTCGCGAATCAGCCATTGCCCGTTGGAAGGACGGAACACGGCGACGTCTGCCTGTCCATCGCCGTCGAAGTCGGCGGCGGCGGGAAGGTCGCCGCTCTGCCCGAGGGCGGCAGTTTCAGCCCGCCTCGGCGGTTGCCCCAGAAGGAGGTACTCGCCGGCGCGCTCGCGGCTGGGCACCGTCCACCATTCGCCGGTCGCCGGCCGGAAGATCGACGGGTCGGTTCGCCCGTCGGCGTCGAAGTCCGACGGCGGTCCCGGCCTGGGCGCGATCCGCGTCAGGAAGTAGTCGAGCGGATCGTCGCTCTGGTTCCGGATGAAGTGGCGCAGCGGCGTGAACAGCGTGCGGCCCCCGCCGCTCTCCGCGATGATGCTGTTGGTCGGCAGGTCCGGCGAGTGCGTGAGTCCGTAGAGATAGATCGATCCGGCCGCGTCCGTCTCGATGCGCAGCGGCCGATCCTCACCGCTGCCGCCGAAATACGTCGAGAACAGGATGGCCGCGCCGCTCGCGTCGAACTTCAGCACCGCGGCGTCGTCGCGGTTCGGCCACAGCAGCAGCACGTGGCCGGACAGCGCCGGGTCCGCGGCGATGCCGGCGCCGCGATATCCCGTTCGCAGCGGGCTGCGCTGCCAGGTGAGTCCGCTGTCCTCGCTGAACGAGATGCCGCCGGCGAACGCGCCGTAAATCACCGAGGGTGTCGCCGCGTCAACGGCGAGCGAATGTGCCGCCGCGCCGAGGAAGCCTGTCAATCCGGCGGCGCTGCACTGCGGCCAGGTGGCGCCCGCATCCGTGCTGCGGCACACGCCGGCTCCGAGCTCGTGCGCGCCGTACACGATCGCTCCGTTGGTGGGATCCGAGGCGAGAACCCGGACACGGCTCGGCGGGAGGGGTTGCCACGTCGTTCCGCCGTCGGTGCTCTTCCACCGTGCGTCGGGGGTGGTCGCGAAGAGCGTGGTCGGCGTCGTGGACGCGACCCGTTCGAACTCGAACGGCGTTCCCGAGGGGGACGGCACTTCGGTCCACGTTGCGCCCGCATCCGCGGTGCGATAGACGCCCCCTTGCGCGAGCGATGCATAGGCCACCATCGCGTTCGATGGATCGAAGGCCACCTGCGTGGCCCGGCGGAACGGAATGCCACTGACGATCGTCCAGGTCGCGCCGGCGTCGGTGCTGCGCCTGAGTCCGTCGGACGTCGCCGAGAGGAGCACCCGCGGATCCGCGGGACTGATCGCAAGTGGCCCCAGCGGGTAGTTGGTGACGAACTGCCAGGTGCGGCCGCCGTCCGTGCTGCGGCACAGCCCACCGTTCACCGCAAGGACCGTTTTCGGATCCGACGGCGCAAAGAGCAGCGCGCCCCCGCCGAGACAGTTGGGGCCGAGCCCCTTGGCCTCGAACGTTCGCCCTCGATCGTAGGAATGCAGCAGCGGGCCGTCGCCGCGCGTGGGCTGCACGCTCCGGACCAGCGGCAGAACGCTCGACATGATGTTGAACGAGAGGATGGGTTCGCCGTTCGCCGTGACCGCCACGGGCGTCGCCGCCTTGTTCAGCTGTTCGCTGAACGGCTGCGACGGCGCCACCGGGTACACCTGAAAGCCCGCGCTGACGTCGAGCACGTTCGAGTAGGTCAATCCGCCGCTCGGGTGGAACTTCGCCAGGAACACGGTCTCGCACGGGATGGGCACTTCGAAGCAGGCGCTGAATGTGCGCCCTGTGCTGATCGGGAACTGCACCGCTTCGGTGTAGCCCGCCAGATACGCCGCACCAGTCGCATCGACGGCGAGCCCGGCGGCCGCCGTCGCGCCGAAGTTGCCGCCAAAGTACGTCGAGTGGGTGAGCCCTGTGAGTGCAGGGTTCAGCCTGGCGAGGAACGCGCTCGAGGCCGCCCATTGGCCGAGCCCGACCTGCAGCGCGTTGCTCAGCGGCAGGTCGCGCGAATGCGTGGTCCCGGCGAGGTAGACGCTGCCGTCCGGACCCGCCGCCAGCCCGGTGGGCTCGTCATCCGCGCTGCCGCCGAAGTACGTGGCACCCTGGACCATGCCCCCGGACAGCGTCACGACCCACGCTTCGGCGCCGCCCGCGGCGGAGCGGAAGGTCGTCGGGATGGGCAGCGAGCGAACCACGCCGCCCGGCGCCGGCATCTTGCCCGCGATCGCCACGCCGCCGGCGGGCAGCGCGGCGATGAGCTGCGTTTCGAGGAATCGCCCCACGTACGTCCCCCACCGCAGCTGGCCATCGGCAGCGCTGACGGACGCGACGAACGTGCTGGTGGTCGACAATCCCGCGACCGTGGTCGGCGCGATCCCGGACGCGTCGTAGGTGCTCACGTACAGCGCGCCCAGTCCATCAACTGCGATCCGCGACTTCAGCACCGACGTCGTATCCGCCGCGAGGAACGTCGAGAAGAGCAACCGCGTCCCGTCCGGCGCCAGACGCGCGACGAAGACGCCGTTGACGGACGGCTGGTACCCGGGCGTGTGCTGCGCGAAGTCGAACTCGAAGCCGAACGGCACCGGTCCGGGAAGGGTCGTCGACGCTGACAGGTATACGTTCCCGGCGCGATCGACCGCGACGTCGTCGGCGGCGATGTACGTGGTGTAGGCGACCACCGGATCGATGACCAGCTCGCGGCCAGCATCGTACGTCTCGACGTCGATGCCGATCTCGCGGCCGCGCTTCACGTACCGCGCCGCGACCTCGTGCCGCGCATTCCCGATCGACTGATACGCGACGGGCCGGTGGTGTCGAATCTCCCGCGCCCCTTGCGTCAGCACCAGGTCGCCGGAGTGGGCGTCGACGCTCGCCGCCGCTCCGGCCACACGCAGCCGCACCATGCGCGGGTCCGCGCCGGGATGCACCCGCAGGTCGTATTCCAGCTGCCGTCCCCGGCCGTAGTACACGACGTCGATTCCGCGGTAGATCCCGTCGCGGCGGATCTCAGCGAAGGTCGGAATGCGCCGTTTCCAGCGGCTCGGGTCACGCCCGACGAAATAATTGACCGTCGCGTCCTGCACGCGGCGGCCTTCCGCGCGCCCGCCGAGGGAACCCGAGAACGCCACGGTGATCGGCGGCGCGTCTGGAGACGGCGCAATCGTGAACCCTGCGTCGTGAATGGCGATGCGGCCGCCGGACTGGACACCGGCGAATCGAATCGCCGGTGAAAACTGTCCGTCGTTGCGTTCGAACGTGAGCGGCAGATGCTGTGCAGCGCCGGCCGCATCCACGCGCGCCGGGGCGCCGGGCGAGCGCGATGGCATCGATCGAGCGGCGTGGCGCGCCGCCAGCACGCCAAGCAACGCACTCCCGGTGACTGCAGCCACTCCGACGACGAATGTCGCTCCGCGCGCGCGCATGAGAACTCCCCGGGCCGGCCGAGCATTCTACGCCAGCTCAGCACCCGCGGCGCCACGGCCGAGCTGGGCTCCTGACGTCGGGTCGAAGGCACAGCGCTTGTAAGCGATCTTCGGGATATACCGAGGAGGTTCATATGGCAGATCTGCGCGGAAAGTACGACTACGCGATCCAGACGGCGAAGAAGATCGGGTTCCAGGGGGCGGCGACCCAGGAAGGGGACAAGCTTCGCTTCAAGGGCACGGTGCGGTCCGAAGACGAGAAGAACCAGATCTGGAATGCATTGAAGACCATTCCTGACTGGAAAAACGACATCGTCGCCGACATCACCGTCGTCCCGCAGGCGCAGCCGGTCGGCACCAGCGGCGCGGGCGGAAACGCGCGCACCTACACGGTCAAGTCCGGCGACACGCTGAGCAAGATCGCGCGCGAGCACTACGGCGACGCGAACAGCTACATGAAGATTTTCGACGCCAACAAGGACCAGCTCAGCGATCCGGACAAGATCAAGCCGGGCCAGGTGCTCAAGATTCCGGTGTAGCGGGCAGTTTTCCGCATCCCGGGTTACCGGGTTCTACGGGTTCTACGGGTTCTCCGGGTTCTCCGGGTTCTCCGGGTTCGGGTTCTTCCGGTTCGGGGTTCTTTCGGTTCGGAGTTCTTCGGTGCGGGGTTCTTCCGGTTCGGAGTTCTTCGGTGCGGGGTTCTTCCGGTCAGGAACCCGCAGAACGAGAACCCGCAGAACCCGGATAACCCGAACCCGGAGAACCCCGAACCCGGCGGAACCCCGAACCCGGCGGAACCCGCAGAACCCGGAGAACCCGGAGAACCCGAACCCGGAGAACCCGAACCCGGAGAACCCGTAGAACCTGGAGAACCCGAAGAACCCGGTTCGCGATCCGTGTCCCCGCGAGTGGCCCCGCCCCTCGCCGTCACCGTCCGCCGAGGGTGGCGGCGGTCACGAACCGGGGCTCGATGTCGACGGGTATCCCCGCCAGCCGGTCGAGCACTTTCTGGACGTCCGGCCGGACGACGCCGAGGCGGTCGATCAGGTCCTTGGCTTTGGCGTAGCTGCCTTCCGCCTGCAGCGTCATGATCTCGCGCGTCAGCGCGGCGACGGCGTCGGCGATCTTGGCGTTGTCGACGCTGAACGTGCCGTCCTGCCGCACCCGGAACGCCCCCGCGTCGAGCAGGTAATTCAACTGCACCGCGATGCCGCGACCGTGCGCCTCGTTCACGCCGAAGCGGATCGAGCGGAAGGCCGAGGCGAGGAACGTGGCATACATGGTGCGGGCGATCGACGCGTCGACCAGTTTCTTGTCGGCGAGGTAGCGCAGCGCCCACAGCCCCGAGACGTCGGCCTTGGCTTCCTCGATCGCGCTGTAGGTTTCCTTCAACTGCTGCCGCACCGTCGTCGCCTTGCCGCCGACGCTGATGTTGTGCGGGCCGAGGCCGTGCATCAGTTCGTGCATCAGGATGTGCGTGAAGAACGCGTCGAACGACACCTTCGCCTGATCCGCCGCCGGCAGCGCGACCTTCGAGATCGGCAGCAGCACCATGCGGAACTTCGCGTCCTGCACGTTCTTCAGCATGACCCGCTTGGTCCCCTTCTCCTTCACCACCCGTTCGTCGTTGGGCAGGTTGAACGCGGCCGTCTGCACGCCGCGGTTGGCGTCGCCGGCGGCGAACACCACGTTGACGACGCGGATCGGCGCCATGGCGCCGAGCTTGGCGGTGCGGTACTTCGCATCGATCGGCAGGTTGTTCTCGAGCTCCTGCAGGTGGTCGCTGAACGACTGCAGCTTCTTCGACTCCGCCGCGTCGCGGATGGTGATGAACGCCTCGAACGCCGCTTTGGCGTTGAACCACTCGTCTTCGTAGACCTCGTACGGCCCGATCGTCGGTTCGATCGCGGCATCCAGCTCCATCCACGCGACGTCGCTGGCGTAGTAGTCGTTGGAGAGAAACGCGTCGGCGCGCGCGTTCAGGAACGTCTTCAGCGTCGGCTCGGTGGTGAGCGACGCCGCCTCGCGCAGCAGTTCGGCGGCGCGCGCGAGTTCGCCCTGGTATTCGACGCTGTAGGGGACGGCGACGAATCCCTTGTCGCCGCGGCGGATCGTCGTGAAGAAGCCGGCCGCGGCCTCGCGCGCCGCGCCCGACAGCGAATCGAGCCACTTCTGCACGTCGGCCTTCGTCGCGCCGGCCGGATAGAAGTTCGCCGAGTCGAGCTTCGGCGGCGCGCCGGGGATGAACGGCTGGTTGTGATCGAGCCGATCCCACGGCCCCTTGTTGATCAGGAAGTAGTGGAGCCGCGCCGCCGCGGTGCGCGAGGCGCGCGGGCCGACGGGGCGCGCCGCCTGCTGCGCGAGCTCCTGCAGCATGGCGTCGTTGCCGGCCCAGACCTGGCGCAGGAACAGCGCGTCCATGATCCGCGCCGCGTCGACCAGCCGCGCCAGCGCTTCGCGCTCGTGTTTCGGCAGCGCGGCGATGTCGGCGCCGATATCGGCAGGCGCGTAGCGCGCCGTCAGTTTCTGTAACTCCGCAAGCGTGGGCATTTGTGTGCCGTCCTGTGCCACCGATGTCAGCCCCGCGATCAGTACGATGATGCCGATCGCGGCGATCCGACCTGCGGTTCTGGCGCTTTCTCTGTGTCCCATGTTGTGGCCTACAATAGAAGGATTGTAGACCTCAAGAGAGATCAATGAGAAATCCTGCGCCGAAAGACAACGCCGAGCTCGAAGCCCTGGAACAGCGCGAATGGCGGGAATCCCTGGACTACGTGATCCAGCAAGGGGACCGCGGCCGCGTGCAGCGCCTGCTGGCGACGCTGCGGCATCACTCGCGCATGAGCGGCGTCGCCCTGCCGTTCACCGCCGTCACCGCCTACGTCAACACCATTCAGCCGTCCGAAGAAACGCCCCTCCCCGGCAGCCAGGAGATCGAGCGCCGCATCAAGAGCCTCATCCGCTGGAACGCGATGGCGATGGTCGTGCGCGCCAACCGCGTGTCGGACGGCATCGGCGGCCACATCTCGACCTACGCCTCGGCGGCGACGCTCTACGAAGTCGGCTTCAATCACTTCTTCCGCGGCAAGGGGCGGGAAGGGGACGGCGACATCATCTATTTCCAGGGGCACGCGTCGCCCGGCATTTACGCCCGCGCGTTCCTCGAGGGACGGCTGTCGCTGGAGCAGCTCGAGAATTTCCGCCGCGAGCTGCGGCCGGCGGGAGGGCTGTCCTCCTACCCGCACCCGTGGCTGATGCCGGCGTTCTGGGAGTTCCCGACGGTGTCGATGGGCCTCGGGCCCATCATGTCGATCTACCAGGCGCGCTTCAATCGCTACCTCGAGGATCGCAATCTCAAGAAGGCGTCCAGCGCGAAAGTGTGGGCGTTCCTCGGCGACGGCGAAACCGACGAACCGGAAGCGCTGGGCGCGATCAGCTTGGCGGCGCGCGAAAAGCTCGACAATCTGATCTGGGTCATCAACTGCAACCTGCAGCGGCTCGACGGTCCGGTCCGCGGCAACGGCCAGATCATCCAGGAGCTCGAGGCGAACTTCCGCGGCGCCGGCTGGAACGTCATCAAGGTGCTCTGGGGCAGCGACTGGGATCCGCTGCTGGCAAAGGATCACGACGGGCTGCTCGCCAAGCGGATGGGCGAGGTGGTGGACGGCCAGTACCAGAAGTACGCCGTCGAATCGGGCGCGTATCTGCGTGAACACTTCTTCGGCGCCGATCCGCGGCTGCTCGAGATGGTCAAGCACCTGTCCGACGATCAATTGAAGCGGCTGCGCCTCGGCGGCCACGATCCGGTGAAGGTGTACAACGCCTACAAGCGCGCCGTCGAGACCAAGGGGCAGCCCACCGTCATTCTGGCCCGCACGATCAAGGGCTACGGCATGGGCGAGGCGGGCGAGGGGAAGAACGTCACCCACCAGCAGAAGAAGATGAACGAGGCGGACCTGCGCTCGTTCCGCACCCGCTTCGGCATTCCCGTCTCCGACGAGCAGATCGCCGAGACGCCGTTCTACAAGCCGGCCGACGACAGCGCCGAGCTGCAGTACATCCGCGAGCGCCGCAAGGGGCTTGGCGGCTGGGTGCCGCAGCGCAGCGTGCGCGTCGAGCCGCTCAAAGTCCCGCTCGACGGCGTGTTCGAGGAGTTCAACAAGGGCACCGAAGGGCGCAAGGCCTCGACGACGATGGTGTTCGTGCGCATGCTGTCGAAGCTGCTGCGCGAGAAGGAAATCGGCGATCTCATCGTCCCCATCGTCCCCGACGAGGCGCGCACGTTCGGGATGGAGGCGCTGTTCCGCGCCGTCGGCATCTACTCGCACGTCGGCCAGCGGTACGAGCCGGTCGACATGGACACGCTCCTCTATTACAAGGAAGCGAAGGACGGCCAGATCCTCGAGGAAGGGATCACCGAGGCGGGATCGATGTCGTCGTTCATTGCCGCCGGCACCGCCTACGCGACGCACGGCGTCAACGCCATCCCCTTCTTCATCTACTACTCGATGTTTGGCTTCCAGCGGGTCGGCGATCTGATCTGGGCGGCGGCCGACTCGCGCACCCGCGGCTTCCTGCTCGGCGGCACGTCCGGCCGGACGACGCTGGCGGGTGAAGGGCTGCAGCACCAGGACGGCAACAGCCTGGTGTACTCCCTGTGCTATCCCAACTGCCTGTCCTACGATCCGGCCTATGCCTACGAGCTGGGCGTGATCATCCAGGACGGCATCAAGCGGATGTATCAGGATCAGGAGAGCGTCTTCTACTACCTGACCGTCATGAACGAGCAGTACGAGCATCCCGAGATGCCGAAGGGATCCCGCGAGGGCATCCTGAAGGGGATGTACAAGCTGCGCGCGGCGGAAGGCAAGGGGAAGCTGAAGGCGCAGCTGTTCGGCAGCGGCGCCATTCTCAACGAAGTGGTGAAGGCGCAAGCCATGCTGCAGAAGTACGGCGTCGCCGCCGACGTGTGGAGCGTCACCAGCTATACCGAGCTGTATCGTGACGGGCACGCCTGCGAGCGCTGGAACATGCTGCACCCGACGGAGACGCCGCGGGTGCCGTACGTCGCGCAGTGCCTGAAGGACGCCCCCGGGGTCTTCGTCGCCGCCTCCGACTACTGCAAGGTGCTGCCCGACTCGATCGATCGCTGGGTGCCGCGCAAGATCCGCGCGCTCGGCACGGACGGGTTCGGCCGGAGCGAGGATCGCGCCGCGCTGCGCGAGTTCTTCGAGGTCGACGCGCGCTTCATCACCGTGGCGACGCTGTCCGAACTGCTCAAGGAAGGCCAGGTCGAGGCCAGTTTCGTCGCGCAGGCCATCAAAGACCTCGGCATCAATCCCGACAAGCCGAATCCGGCCATCTCATGATTGAGTTCAAGCTGCCCGAACTGGGCGAGAACATCACCGCCGGCGACGTCATGCGCGTCCTGGTCAAGCCCGGCGACTCCGTCGCCAACGACCAGCCGGTCCTCGAGCTCGAAACCGACAAGGCGACCATCGAAGTGCCGTCGTCGGTCGCCGGCACCGTGCAGGACGTCAAGGTCAAGCAGGGGGAGAAGGTGAAGGTCGGGCAGACGATCTTCACGGTCGACGCGAAGAACGCCACGGAGGGCAAAGGGGCGGCCGAGCCGGCGGCGGGGGAGCCTGCGAAGCCGAAAGCCCAGCCGGAAGGAGCGCCGGAAGAAGGCGGACTCAGTCAGGCGGCGACGCCGCAGCGCGAGTCAGCGTCCGCCGGAGCGCCTGCACCGGGGCCCGTCGAGGCTCCTGCGCCGAGCCAGACCGCGCCGTCGCCGGGCCCGGTCGAGGCGCCGCGCCAGAAGGTGGTCGACATCGCCCGCGGCGCCCGGCCGCAGCCGCAGCCGAGCGCACCCGCGGAAGCGGCAGCGCCCGCCCCCGAAGGCCCCGCGCCGGCGGCCGCCCCCTCGGTGCGCCGCATCGCCCGCGAGCTGGGCGTCGACATCCGCCAGGTCACCGGCAGCGGACCGAACGGCCGGATCAGCGCCGAAGACGTGCAGGCCTTCGTGCGGCAGGCGTTGTCCTCGGGCGCCGGCGGGGCGCAGGCGCCGGCCGGCGGTCCCGCGCCGCAGCTTCCCGACTTCGCGCGCTGGGGCGAGGTCGAGCGCAAGCCAATCACCAACATCCGCCGCAAGACCGCCGAGCACCTCGGTTACGCGTGGACCGCGATTCCCCACGTCACGCAGCACGACAAGGCAGACATCACCGCCCTCGAGGAGCTGCGCCGGAAGTATTCGCCGATGGCCGAGAAGGCGGGCGGCAAGCTCACCGTCACCGCCATTGCGCTGAAGGTGCTCGCCGGGGCGGTGAAGAAGTTCCCGCAGTTCGCCGCCTCGCTGGACATGGCGCAGGGGCAGCTGATTTACAAGAAGTTCGCGCACATCGGCGTCGCCGTCGATACCGAACGCGGCCTGCTCGTCGCCGTCATCCGCGACGTCGACAGGAAGGGCATCATCGACCTGTCGGCGGAGCTGGCGAAGGTGTCGGAGAAGGCACGTGCCGGCAAGCTGACCCTCGATGAGATGTCGGGCGGCGTCATCACCATCTCGAATCTCGGCGGCATCGGCGGCATCGGCTTCACCCCGATCGTCAACTGGCCGGAAGTCGCGATCCTCGGCATCTCGCGCGGCTCGTACGAGCCGGTCTGGGACGGCCAGACGTTCCAGCCGCGCCTCATGCTGCCGCTCTCCCTCTCGTACGACCATCGCGTGATCGATGGCGCCGACGCGGCGCGGTTCCTGCGGTGGGTCGCCGACGCGTTCGAGCAGCCGTTCGTTCTAGCCCTTTGACCGGCAGACCCGACCCTCGGGCGGGCGTGCCGGCATCAGCACAATGGCGATATCTACACAGCTTGTCGTAATCGGCGCCGGCCCCGGCGGGTACGCCGCCGCGTTCTACGCCGCCGACCGCGGCATGAAGGTCACGCTCGTCGATCCGGAGAAGAACCCGGGGGGCGTGTGCGTGTACCGCGGCTGCATCCCGTCCAAGGCGCTGCTGCACGTGGCCAACGTCATCACCGAGTCGTCGCACGCCGCCGATTTCGGCGTCAGTTTCGACAAGCCGCGGATCGACCTCGCCAAACTGCGCGACTTCAAGAACAAGGTCGTCGGCCAGCTCACCGCGGGCGCCGGCCAGGTGCGCAACCTGCGGAAGGTCCAGCACGTGCAGGGCCTGGCGTCGTTCCGCGATGCGCGCACGCTGGACATCGACAAGGTCGACGGCGGCAGGGAGACGCTGACCTTCGAGCACTGCATCATCGCCACCGGCTCGGTGCCGACGAAGATTCCGGGACTGTCGATCGACAGCCCGCGGCTGATGGACTCGACCGGCGCGCTCGATCTGCCGGACATCCCCGGGTCGCTGCTGGTCGTCGGCGGCGGCTATATCGGCCTCGAGCTGGGCAGCGTGTACGCCGCGCTCGGCAGCAAGGTCAGCGTCGTCGAAATGACCGGAGGCCTGCTGCCCGGCGCCGATCGCGATCTCGTGAACATCCTGGCCAAGCGGATCGGCGAGATCTGCGAGGCGGTCTGGTTGAACACGAAAGTGACCGGCATGCGAGAGGTGAACGACGGCATCGCCGTGACGTTCGAGGGAGCGACGGGATCGGGCCGGGAAGGCGAAGGGAAGACCGGCGATCAGACGTTCGATCGCGTCCTCGTGTCGATCGGCCGGCGTCCCAACGCGAACATCCCCGGGCTCGACAAGCTCCGCATCGAAGTCGACAAGCGCGGCTTCATCGTCACCGACAAGAGCCGCAGGACCGGCGAGTCGAACATCTACGCGATCGGCGACGTCGCCGGCGAGCCGATGCTGGCGCACAAGGCGTCACACGAGGGGCGCGCGGCCGTCGACGCCATCGCCGGGGATCGCAACGTCGAGTTCGCCCCCGCGGCGATTCCGGCGGTGGTCTTCACTGATCCGGAGATCGCCTGGACCGGACTGACCGAAACCGAGGCGCAGAAGCAGGGCATCGAGGTGGCGATCGCGAAGTTCCCGTGGGGCGCGTCGGGGCGCGCCATCTCGCTCGGCCGCACCGACGGCGTGACCAAGCTGATCATCCACCCGGAGAGCCAGCGTGTCCTCGGCGTCGGCATCTGCGGCCCGGGAGCCGGCGAGCTGATCTCGGAAGGCGTGCTCGCGGTCGAGATGGGCGCGACGGCGCAGGACATGGCGATGACCATCCATCCCCACCCGACCCTGTCTGAAACGGTCATGGAAGCCGCCGAAGTCTTCTATGGCCACGCGACGCACGTTTATCGGCCAAAGCGCTCCTGATCGGCCATAATGCGTCGCCATGCGGCGCAGTTTCCCGCTGGCGATCCTCCTGGTGATCACCGCGCTCGCGGTGATCGTGCCTCCCGCCGATCCCGTCGTCACCGGCGGTCCGATCAATGCGGGCGATCTCGCCTGGATGATGACGGCGGCGGGCCTGGTGCTGCTGATGACGCCGGGCCTGTCGTTCTTCTACGGCGGGATGGTGCAGAAGAAGAACGTCATTTCGACGATGCTCCAGAGCCTGATCGCGATGATCGTGATCAGCGTGCTCTGGGTGGTCGTCGGCTTCAGCCTGGCGTTCGGCGACAGCATCGGCGGGGTGATCGGCAATCCGGCGACCTTTTTCATGTTCCGGCACGTCGGGACGGCGACGCATCCCGGCCTGGCGCCGACGATCCCGCTTCTGGTGTTCGCGCTGTTCCATTTGAAGTTCGCGATCATCACGCCGGCGCTGATCACCGGATCGTTCGCCGAGCGCGTGCGCTTCTGGGCGTACGTGGTGTTCATGGCGCTGTTCAGCCTGTTCATCTACGCGCCGCTGGCGCATGCCACGTGGCACCCGGACGGCTTCTTGCGCAGATGGGGCGCGCTGGATTTCGCCGGCGGCACGGTCGTGCACACCTCCGCCGGCATGGCGGCGCTCGCGGGGGCGATCGTGCTCGGCCGGCGCAAGCTGCACGAAACCGGCGCGGCGCACGTGCCGGCCAACATCCCGTTCGTGATCCTGGGCACCGGCATGCTGTGGTTCGGCTGGTTCGGCTTCAACGCCGGTTCGGCGCTGGCCGCCTCGGAGCAGGCGGCGCTGGCGTTCGCGACGACGAACACGGCATCGGCCGCGTCGGCGCTGGCCTGGATCGCCTTCGACGTGCTGCGCCGGCGGAAGGCGTCGGCGCTCGGCGCCTGCATCGGCGCGGTCGTCGGGCTGGTGGCGATCACTCCGGCGGCGGGTTACGTGTCGGTGGCGCAGAGCATCGCGATCGGCACGCTGTCGAGCATCATCAGCAACATCGCGGTGCACTGGAAGTCGCGCTCGACGCTGGACGACACCCTGGACGTGTTTCCCTGTCACGGCGTCGGCGGGATGGTCGGGATGGTCGCGACCGGCGTCTTCGCGGCGCAGGTCGGGCTGATTCACGGCCGCACCGACGTGTTCTTCGTGCAGCTGCTGACGCTGGCGATTGCCGCGCCGTACGCGTTCGTCGGGTCGTGGATCCTGTTCCGCGTCACCGACGCCATCATTCCGCTTCGCGTGTCGGAGAACCAGGAGCTGATCGGTCTCGACATCACGCAGCACGACGAGACCGTCAGCAGCCGCGGCGTACGCGCCGCCTACGAGTCGTTGCAGGGCGAGCTGTTCGGAAAATAACGGGGACTGTCCCCATTTTCCGGCTCCGTTCAATGAGTTACGGGCACGGCCAACGAAATTGGGTTGATTTCCGCGCGCCTGAGGCGTGTCCGACCGGGAAATGGGGACAGTCCCCGTTTCTACTTACCCGTCGGCCGCGCGGTATCACCCAGCCGCTGCTGACACGTGCCGCTCGGGCTCTCCAGCTCCTTGACCTGCTCCACCGCCACCTGCGGCGCCTGGCCGTTGGCTTCGCCGGCGCGCGGCATCGGCGACGACTGCCCCGACGTGCCGATCGTGTTCCCGCCGGCGTCGCGCACGTGCCCGGTGAGCGTCACCCGCTTGCCGAGGAACTCGTTCAGATCGTCGTTGCCCGACACCAGCCGCACCCAGGATCCGCGCGGGACCAGCGGCGCGTGTTCCATCCGCTCCTGCCCCTGCGGCTGCTGCGCCGGCGGCACTTCGGCGACGTGGCGCAGCACCCACGCGTTCGGGCCCGGCGCCGCCTCGACGCACCCTTCCAGCGACACCCGCTGGTTGAGGCCGCGCGCGCCGCCGCTCTGCTCGGTGCGCTCGTTGTCGACCGCGTTGCTGCGTCCCGTGCAGGCGATGCCGATCGCGGCGGTCAGAATCGCGACGGCCAGGTGAGAAACATGGTTCCGCATCGGTCCCCCTGCGCAGGGCAGACTGCAAACCGAGCGACCTCAGCAGAATGTGGAAATCTGGAAATTGGGAATTTGGAAATCTCTAGCGGGTCGCTTCGAACGATTCCGCCTGTTCGTGCGCATGGTAGGAACTGCGGACGAGCGGACCGGACTCGACGTGGCCGAAGCCCAGCTCGAGGGCGATCCGCTTGAGCTCGGCGAACTCCGACGGCGTGTAATAGCGGACCATCGGCAGGTTGGCCAGCGACGGACGCAGGTACTGGCCGATGGTCACGATGTTCACGTCGGCCGCGCGCAGATCCTTCAGCGTGGCGACCACCTCGTCCCACGCTTCGCCGAGGCCGACCATCAACCCTGACTTCGTCGCCATCGACGGGGCGAGTCGCCGCGTCCGGCTCAGCACCTCGAGCGCGCGCGGGTACCGGCCGCCCGGACGGGCGGTGCGATAGAGGCGCGGAACGGTTTCGATGTTGTGGTTCAGCACGTCGGGGCGCGCCTCGATCACGGTCCGCAGCGCCGCGTCGTCTCCCTGGAAGTCGGGGATCAGCACTTCGATCCGGCATGCCGGGATGCGCGCCCGCGTCTCGGCGATCGTGCGCGCGAACTGTCCGGCGCCGAAGTCGGGAAGGTCGTCCCGGTCGACCGACGTGACGACGACGTAGTTGAGGGCGAGTGCGTGGATCGCGCTGGCGACGTTCACCGGCTCCTGATCGTCGGGCGCCAGCGGCGTGCCGTGCGTCACGTTGCAGTAGCCGCACGACCGCGTGCACGTGCTGCCGAGGATCATGAACGTCGCGGTGCCGTGGTGCCAGCACTCGCCGATGTTCGGGCAGTTCGCCTCCTCGCAGACGGTGTGCAGCCCCAGGCCGCGCATCAGTCCCTTCAGCCGGTGATAGTTTTCGGAGCCGGGCGCCCGGACCTTGAGCCATTCCGGCTTCGGCTGCCGAGGGACATCCGCGCTGCCGTCGCTGCGCTTCTTGCGGCCGCGGATGAAATTGAGAGGGGCGGTGGCCAACCCTTCAATTTTATACTAGGCCTCATGGCCGTTCTCGGGATCAACTGCTCGGGGTTCCACTCGTCCGCCAGCCTCTTCGTGGGCGGCGCCCTGCGCGCGGCCATTTGCGAAGAGCGGCTCAGCCGGGTGAAGCAGGACAAGGCCTTCCCGACCCGGGCGATTCGCTATTGCTGCGATGCGGCCGGCCTCTCGTTCGCGGACGTGACCCACGCCTTCGTCGGCTGGCATCCGCGGTTCTACATCGGACGGTCGGACCGCACGCTGTTCGACGCGATGCAGAACCGGGGCAAGATCAGCTACCTCGCGCTGAACGAACTGGCGGCGATGAGCGGCGCGCCGGTTCACGACGTCTCGCAGTCGCTGACGCTGGCGGACTCCACGCTGCAGATCCACTTCGTGGATCATCACGCCGCGCACGCCGCCAGCGTGTTCTATCCGTCCGGTTTCGATGCCGCGGACGTGCTCGTGCTCGACGGGTTCGGCGAGCACACCTGCGGCCTCGCCGGCTCGATGGATGGCGGCGGGCTGCGCATCCGGCGCACCTACCCGACCCCGCATTCGCTCGGGCTCTTCTATGCCGCGTTCACCGACTTCCTCGGGTTTCGTCCGTACAGCGACGAATGGAAGGTGATGGCGCTCGCCTCGCTCGGCGACAGCGACCGCTACTATCGCGTCATCCGCCCGCTCATCCGCGTGGAGGGACTCGACTTCCACGTGGATCTGTCGTACTTCGAGTATCACCTGCCGTTCACCCCCCGCCTGTTCGCCCGCCGGTTGTGCGAACTGCTCGGCGAGCCCGTCGCCCGCGACGCCGAGCCCGGCCAGCGCGACTACGACATCGTGGCCGCCGTGCAGCGGGTCGTGGAGGAAACGACCTTCGCGGTCCTGAATGCGCTGCACCAGGAGACGCGCGGCGAGCGCCTCGTGGCCGCCGGCGGCTTCTTCATGAACTCGGTGCTGAACGGGAAGGTTCTCGACCGCACCCCGTACCGGGAGGTCTTCGTCGGCGGCAGTCCTGACGACACGGGCATCAGCATGGGCGCCGCGTTTCATGGGCTGCGCGGCGTGCTCCGCCAGGAGGTGTCCCGCCCCTGCCGCCACAACTACTTCGGCCGCACCTACTCGGACGGCGAGATCGCCGCCGAGCTGCGGCGGCGCAAGCTGCGCTTCACCGAGCTTCACGGCATGCCCGCCGCCGTCGCCCGCCTGATCCGCGACGGGCGCATCGTCGCGCTGTTTCAGGGGGGGAGCGAATTCGGGCAGCGGGCGCTCGGCAACCGCAGCATCCTGGCCGATCCGACGCGAGCGGACGTGAAGGACCTGGTCAACGCGACGGTGAAGTATCGTGAGGCGTTCCGGCCGTTCGCGCCGGCGGTGCTCGAAGAGCGTCAGGCGGAGGTCTTCGAGGGAGCGGATCGGCAGACGTCGTACTTCATGGAGCGCGTGCTGCCGTTCCGCGCCGGGTGGGAGAGCCGGGTCCCCGGCGTGGTTCACTTCGACGGCACCGGTCGGCTGCAGACCGTATCGCGCGCCTCCAACCCGTCCTTCCATGCCATCATCAGCGAGTTCGACCAGCTCTCCGGCGTTCCGCTCGTGCTGAACACGTCGCTCAACATCAACGGAATGCCGCTCGTCGAAACACCAGGCGACGCGATCGACTGCTTCTATCAGTCCGGTCTGGATGCCCTGGTCCTGCAGCGCTACCTGATCGAGAAGTAGCGCATGAAGGACTCGGTCGCACAATCGCGTGAGCTCTACGATCGCTACCGCTTCGGCACGTTCGGCTACGGCCGGCGGCGCGACGCCTACGAACCGCTCCTGTTCGAGGCGCTCGGGCGCGCGACGCCCGAGACCGTGCTGTACGACATCGGCTGCGGCACCGGCTACTGGATCGACGCCTACCTGCAGGCGGGGGTGCGCAAGGAGCGGATCCGGTGCGTCGATCTGGCGCCGGCCAACATCGCGGACCTGCAGGCGCGCGGCCTGGATGCCAGCGTCGGCGACGTGCTCGACCTGGACGTTCCCGACCGCTCCTCCGACCTCACCGTCAGTCTCGGCGTGATTCACCACACGGACGATCCGTTTCGCGCCTTCACCGAGCTGGTGAGGATCACGCGGCCCGGCGGCCTCATCTATCTGAACGTGTACAACCGGTTCCATCCGTACTACTATCTGGTCCACCGCGCGACGTTTCCGCTGCGCTACGCCTACTGGCACTGGAGCCCGAGGGTGGCGGACGCCGCGTACTGGGCAGCGCGGTTCTTCTTCCAGCCGCTCGCCTATGTCACGATGGGGAGATTCCTCGACGATCAGACCGGGCGGACGATGTTCATGGACCAGGTGATGACGCCCCGCGCGCACCTCTTCACGCGCCGCCGGCTGAGCCGCTACGCACGCGCCTGCGGCTGCACCGTGCAGGCGTACCGGTACAACCGCTACGGATTGATGCTGTCGGCGCTGATGCAGGTGCGATGAGCGATTACGACGTCACGGAACACGCGCGCGAGCTGTACGGGCAGTACCGGTTCGGACGGTTCAACTACAGCGATGCGCGCGCGCGCTTCGAGCCACTGCTGTTCGAGGTGCTCGCCGGCTGCGGTCCCGAGACGCGGCTCTACGACGTCGGCTGCGGCGTCGGCTACTGGTTCGACGCCTATCTGCGCGCCGGCATCGCCCGCGAGAACATCACCGGGATCGACCTCGTCCCCGCGAACGTCGCCGAGCTGCAGTCCCGCGGCTTCCGCGCGCTCGCCGAGAACGCCGCCCGGCTGTCGCTGCCCGACGCGGTGTCGGATCTGACGATCTGCATCGGCGTCATCAACTGCGCCGAAGAGCCGTTCGAGGTCTTCCGCCAGCTCGCGCGCATCACCCGGCCGGGCGGGACGCTCTACGTCAACGTCTACAACAAGCTGCATCCGTACTATTACGTCGTGCACAAGGCGACGCTTCCGCTGCGCTATCTCTACTGGCACTGGGACCGCAGAGTCGCGGACGTCGCGTATGCGATGTCGAAGATCGTCTTCCAGCCGCTCGCCTATGTCGCGCTCGGCCGGTTTCTCGACGAGCAGACCGGCAAGACGATGTTCATGGACCAGGTGATCACGCCGCGCGCCCACCTGTTCACCAAGCGCATGCTCGAGGACTACGCCGCGCGCTGCGGCTGCACCGTCCAGCGCTTCCGCTACAACCGGTACGGCCTGATGCTGTCCGCGGTGATGCGGCGCAACGGCTGAGCGCCGGTCGCCTGCGTGCGCCGCCGCCCTCCGGGGCCGCTATACTACGCGGATGTCTGGCCTCTCCATCACCTGGTACGGTCACGCCACGTTCCTCATCGTCACGCCCGGCGGCAAGCGCATCGTCTTCGATCCCTGGCTGACGGGAAATCCACGCACGCCGTCCGGCGCGAAGATCGACAAGGCTGACGTCATCTGCGTGACGCACGGCCACTCGGATCACACCGGCGACGTGATTGCGGTCGCGCGGGCGACCGGCGCCCCCGTGATTGCCGTGTTCGAGCTGGGCAACTGGTTCCGCAGCAAGGGGCTCAAGGACGTCGTCGACATGGGCGTCGGCGGCACCGTCGGCGTGAAGGGGCTGCGGATCTCGATGGTGCCGGCGCTCCACACCAGCAGCATCGCGGAGAACGGCCAGGACCTCTACGCCGGTCTCGCCGCCGGGTTCGTGGTGCGCCTCGAAGACGGCCGCAGCATCTACTTCGCCGGCGATACCGCGGTGTTCGGCGACATGCGCCTCATTCGCGAGCTGTATGCGCCGGAGATCGCCTTCCTGCCGATTGGCGATCACTACACGATGGATGCCGCCGGGGCGGCGCTGGCGTGCGAGATGCTGGGCGTGCGGCAGGTGGTGCCGATGCACTACGGCACGTTCCCGCTGCTCACCGGCTCGCCCGAGGATCTGAAGCGTCTGGTGGAACCCCGCGGCGTGGACGTGCTGGTGCTCAAACCCGGGGAGACGGCGTCGTAAGCAGCGTCATCCCCGCGGCCGCGCTGGCCGCGGCCGCTTCCGCCGCCGACTCGAACGCGCCGCCGCCAGCCGTCGTCAGTTCGATGACGCGGCCGTGCTGACGCGAGCTGGCTTCGGCGGCGTTGGCGACGAGAAGCGTCTTCCATCCAATGTCGAGGCCGGGCTCGAGCCGGGCGCCTGACGCGGCCGCATCGAGGAACGCGCACAGCTCCCCGTCGTAGGCCGCGCCGAATCGCGCATAGAAGTCGGGATGCTCGGCGCGCGGCGGCGTCATCGGAAACTCCAGCGACTCGGCGAGCGTCCCCCGCGCGATCGGTCCCCGTCCGGTTCCGCGCCAGAGGCGCGCCATGACGGGACCGAAGTCGCCGACGAACTCGCCGACGTCGATGCGCCCGTCGGTCCCGGTGATCGTGAAGCCGTTGTCGTAGCCGGTCCCGTTGATCCGCGAGCCCCACAGGTGCGCCAGCGATCCGTCGGGCCACTGGCAGAACACGTGCACGATGTTCGCCCCCTCGCCGGCGCGGTCCTCGTACGGCGGCGCCATGAACTGGAGCGCCTGCACGCGCTGCGGCAGCGTGAACCGGCGTATGCTCATCGCCTCGTAGACCAGGTGAATGGCCATGTCGGCGGTGATGCCGGCGCTGTCGTATCCCACCGGCGTCGGGTTCTTGTCCTGCAGGACGTGGTGCGACTGCTGAATCGAGCCGATCAGCCCCTGCGAGATCCACCGCAGCGCCGCCCGCGCCGGCTCGTCGAAGTGCCGCTGAAACGCGACCTGCACCAGCCGATCGGCGCCTGCGCCGAGTTCGCGCTCGATGGCGGCGGCCTCGTCGATCGAGCGTGTCAGCGGCTTCTCCACGAGCACCGGGATGCCCCGTCGCGCGAAGGCGAGCAGGTCGCGCGCGTGATCCGTGGTTCGGGACGCGACCACCACGGCGTCGGGCGCTTCGCGGCACATCTGCTCGGGCGTGTCGCTCCGCGCCACGGCCTCGGGCAGTCCCGCGCACGCGGACTCCAGGGTCTGCGGCACGCGATCCCCGATCGCGGCGAGCTCGATGCGCGATGCCTGGTGCAGGCGGAGGAGATGCTCGAGATGGACGCGGCCCATCCGCCCGACGCCGAAGATGCCGACGCGCAGACGCCGGGCGGTGGGATTCGTCACGGCTACGGCAGGGTGACGTAGGGCGCGAGGAACGCCCGCGCCGACGCGATGTCGAGGCGGTAGACGACGTTGGTCGCGCGGCAGACGGCGTCTCCCGTGATCGTGATCGCGACGAGCGTGCGCGTGCCGCCCACGTTCAGGAAATTGGGGCCGCCCGAATCGCCGAAGCAGGTGCCGCCGTCGCCGGTCGCCGGGTTCATCGACAAGCGGAGGTAGCCGCCGTTCAGCGAGTCGAAGCTCGAGAACGCGTACATGCGCGGCACGGGATTGCGGTCCTCGAAGAACGGCGTGCCGCCGCCGGTGACGCGGTTCTGCAGACCGTATCCGACGGCGGTGTAGATGGTCCCTTTCAGCCCGTTCTGCGCCGACAGGGTGTCGAGCAGCCCGGCGGCCGGCAGCGTCGCCGGCGTAATGCCCCGGGTCTGCCGCGCATCCACCAGCAGGACCGCGATGTCTCCCGAATCCGCCTGCGCGGCGTTGTAGCCGGGGTTCGTGACCACCTCGGTCACGGTCACGAGCTTCGTCGTCCTGCTCGTCAGATCGCCGAACGGAATCGGGCTGTCGAAGCTGACCAGGGCGGTGTAGCCGTCCGGCGCGAGGTCCCGCTCGTAGAAGAGCGTGCAGTGGCTCGCGGTCAGAAATACGCCGGGCGCGATCAGCGTCCCCGAACAGATCGGGAAAATCGATCCGCCGGGGGCTTTGACGATGAACGCGCCGGTGTTCGAGAACGCATTGGTGGTATCGACGAAGCCGTAGGTGATTGCCCGCGCGCGCGAGGTGACGAGCAGGAGGGCGATGAGAATGACGCCGGGGACGGTGTATCTTGAGAGCCGCATGGACACCTCCAGAGGGTAGGGGTGCATTCTAGGAGAAGTGGCTGATGAAATTGCAGCGAATTGCCGTCGCACTCGTGGCGTTGACTGTCGGGTTCAGCCTGGCCGATCTGCTGGCGCAGGGGCGCGCCAACGTGCCGCCTCCCGATCCGACCAAGCCTCACAAGCTGGAAGTCACGACCGGTACCAGAGCGCGGTACAAGGTCCGCGAGCAGCTCGCCGGCATCAGCTTTCCCAGCGACGCCGTCGGCACGACCGAAGCCATCACCGGCGCCATCGTCATCAAGCCGGACGGCTCCATTGACGCCGCGCAATCGAAGCTGTCGGTCGATCTGAAGACGCTGACCAGCGATCAGCAGATGCGGGACGGCTACGTGCAGAACCGGACGCTCGAGACCGCGAAGTTTCCGACCATGGAGTTCGTGCCGAAGCGGGCGGTCGGCCTGCCGGCGCCGCTCCCTGCGGGGATGCAGGCGCAGGCGGGCTTTCAGTTGATCGGGGATTTGACGCTGCACGGCGTCACCAAGGAGGCCACCTGGAACGTCGTCGCGACGTTCGGCAACGACACCGTGGGGGGGCGCGCGACGACGACGATCGACTTCGCGAGCTACGGCATGACCAAGCCGTCCCTGGCGCGGCTGATGAGCGTGGACGACAAGATCGAGCTCGAGATCGAGTTCAGGTGCAAGCGGACCGTCGTGACCGGCAGCTAAACGGGGACTGTCCCCTTTTCCGGCGCGCGGCGGTGCGTTTTGCTCGACAAATCGCGAGTCGGCCGACGAAATGCTGGGAAAAACCCCGGAAAAGGGGACAGTCCCCGTTTTGGCAGCCTCAATGCGCCAGGCCCAGCAGCACGGCGTTGATGAAGAGCAGCTGGGTCGCTTCCGAATAGGCACGATAGTTCGGCTCTTCGGCGAACGCGATCACGTGGCCGCGCCCGGTCGGCTGGTGCATCAGGAACGAACGGCCGCTGAGCAGCGGCTGCGCCTCCTGCCACACCAGCCCCCCCGCCACCAGGCGGTCGCCTGACGCATAGACGCCGACGTTGACGCCGGCGTCGAGCTTCAGCGGCGCGAACACCCGCGCTCCCTCGTAGACGGTCTGGATGTCGCCGTCGAGCCCCGCGGTGAGCCAGTGATACGGATTCAGGGTCACGCGGAGCATGGCGCCGGCGAGACTCTCCGGACGCTCGCGCTCGGGCTGAATGGCCTTCTCGAAATCGAACGGCTTCGACAGGTCCGGCTTCCCCCCTGCAGCCGCCGGCGGCGCGGCGCCTGCTTCGGGCGCGTCCCGTTCCGGCGAGCCGTCGCGCAGCAGCGTATCGGTCGACAGCAGGCCGACCCGATCGCGCGCGGCCCAGCGGGAGGCTTCCGCAATCGTGATCAGCGTCCCGCCGTTGCGGATCCAGTCCTTCAGACGCCTCAGCGCGTCGTCGCTGAAGCTGTAGGCGGCCGACGGCAGCACCAGGACGTCGTAGTCCTTCATGTCGTAGTTCTGCAGCGTGGAGGTGCGCATCGCGGTGACCCGCTGGCCGAACCGCTGTTCGAGCACGTAGCGCGCGAAGCCCGCCGAGAGCGTCGAGACCGGCGCGTCCCAGGCGAGCAGCACGCGAGGCTCGCGCAGCCGCGCGGTGCGTCCACTGCCGAGCGAGATGCCTTCCTCGGTCCACGTCTGCGCGATGGGAACGAGCTCCGCCCCGTGCCGCTGCGCGATCTGCTGCAGCCGTTCCGCCGTTCCTTCGCGATTCCCGGCGAGGCGCACGAACGCCGTGCCGATCGCGTACCTGCGGCCGCCGTGCGTGAACACGTCGTCGGCCGTCTGCACCTTGATGCCGGCGCGCAGCGCGGCGGTGACCGCGGCGGCCGCCCCGCTGCCCCACGGCATCAGGAACCCGATCGTTCCGGGCGGGGGAGGGGCGATCGCGGCGCCGGGTTCCTCGTCCGCGCGCACGTCGCGCGCCCTCACCGCGGCCACCCGGTCGCTGGCGACGACCTCCACGTCGAACATCAGCGGCAGGCTCCACGCGGTGACGTCGTAGATCTGGTCCGGCAGCCGCGCCTTCCGCCGGCGGTCCTGTTCCTTCAGGAACGCCTCGTCCATCTTGATGTCCGGATCGATGAGGTTGCGCGCGAGGCGGCCGGCGGGCTGCGCCAGCGGCACGATGAACGTGCCGGCGGGCATCTGCTGCGGGCCGGCCTGGAACGCTTCCTCGGCGCGGCGGACCTGGATGCCCTGCGATGCGAGCAGCCGCGCCAGCCGCGCGGTGCGCGACGGATCCCTGCCGGGCGGCAGCAGGTATTCCCGCGTGCCCTTCTGGCCCAGGGCGATTGCGCCGCGGCGGTAGTCGAGGAACTCGCGCAGCAGCTTCTCGCGGTGGCGCGCGGCGGTGAGCGCGGTCGTGATCGCGGAGGTGAAGTGATGCGTGACCCCCTGCTTGTACGTCAGCAGCGTGCCGTCGTCGCGCGCGAAGGCGAGGCCGCGCGCGGACGCCTGCTCGAAGGTCATCGCGATCGCGCCGTGAAAGGCCGGCCACGAGTCGCCGTAGCCGGGATAGAACGCGTCGTACACCTCGCGGACGAAGTACGCGAAGCCGCGCCTGTCGAACTCGGCGGCATTGGCGCGGCCGAACAGCTCGAGCGACTTCCGCTGCGATTCGGTCATCAGCGGATTGATCGGATCCGCCGGCGGAGCGAAGTAGTAGGACGAGTTCCCGCCCATCTCGTGCAGGTCGACGACGACCTGCGGGTACCACTCGAGCATCACGCGGGCCCGCCCTTGCGTCTCCCGCTGCGACTGCGCGAAGTAATCGCGATTCATGTCGAAGAGGTAATGGTTCACGCGTCCGCCGGGCCACGGCTCGTCGTGTTCGGCGGACTGCGGATTGGGATCCGGTTCGAGCGCGCGGCCGAGCAGGTTCTGGGTGACGAACCGCTGCCGGCCGTCAGGGTTCTGCATGGGATCGATGATGACGAGGGCGTCGCGAAGCGTCGTGTCGGCGTCCGCGTTCCCGCGCGCGGCGAGCAGGTGATACGCCTCGGCCAGCGCGGCGTCGGACGACGAGATCTCGTTGCCGTGCACGCCGTGAATCAGCCAGACGACGACAGGCAGATCGGCGAGGAGACGGTCCGCCTCCGGCGCGCCGGACGCGAGCACCTGCATGCCGCGCTTGATCTCGTCGAGCTTCGCGATGCGCTCCTTCGAACCGACGATCAGATAGTGAAGCGGACGCCCTTCCCAGGAGGTCGCGTACCTGACCAGCCGCGTGCGATCCGGCGCCGCCCTGGCCAGCGCCTCGAGGTAGCGGCCGATGTCGTCCGGTGTGGTGATGGCATCGCCTGGCGCGTGTCCGATGACCGCTTCGAGCGTGGGGATGGATGGGTCGTATGTCACGCCGGGCGCGAGCCCTTGCGGCGCCCCGGCGAGAGAGAGCAGGCAGAACAGGAGACTGACGGCGAGGTTCATGCGGAGATTTGTAGCAGTTCGTCGACGATGTCGTCCACCGCGCGGCCGGAGGTATTCACCGTGTGATCGGCGCTCGCGTACAACGGTTCGCGCGCGGCGAGCAGCGCGCGCAGGTCGGCCATCGCCTGCGGATGATCCGCCATCGGCCGGCGGTCTCCCTGGCGGACCACGCGATTCCAGTGGTCCTCCGGAGCGGCGCGCAGCCACACGGTCGCCGCGTGTTGCCTCAGCAGCGCGTATGTCTCGGGGGACGCCACGATGCCGCCGCCCGTCGCCAGAACGATCGACCGGTGCTCGGCAAGGACGCGGCCGAGCGACTCGCGCTCCAGCCGGCGGTAGTGCTCTTCGCCATACAGCGAGAACAACTCGGCGAGCGACATGTCCGCGGCTTTCTCGACCTGGCGGTCGAGCTCGACGAAGCGCACGTGCAGACGGCGGGCGAGCTGCTTGCCGATCGTCGTCTTGCCGGCGCCGCGCAGCCCCAGCAGCGCGACGATGCGCGGCGGGGTGGAGGGATCCTGGCGCAGCAGATCGGCCGGGGTCGCGCCGAACGCCGACGCCAGATCGGCGAGGCGCCGGATCGAGATGTTGCCGCGGCCCGCCTCGAGCTGCACGAGGAATCGCACGGACACCCCGGATCGTTCGGCGAGCTCGCGGAGCGTCCAGCCCCGCGCCGCGCGCGCCTCGCTCACTTTCATCCCGAGCGCGTGGAGAACGTCCATGTCGAGGTTGGTGCAGTATATCGCACGATTTCTCTCGATGAAGGCACTATAGTGCCTTGACACCCGTCAGGGTGGGGGATAGGCTGAGACGACATGGAAGCCGCCACCAAGGCCGCGATGCCGGCCGTCTCGTTCGACACCGCTCCCGGCCGGTACCGGCACTGGAAGCTCACCATCGAGGGACACATCGCCACCCTGTCGATGGACGTGCAGGAGGATGCGGGCCTGTCGGCGGACTACCGCCTGAAGCTCAACTCGTACGACCTGGGGGTCGACATCGAGCTGGCGGACGCGATTCAGCGGCTGCGGTTCGAGCACCCCGAGGTCCATGCCGTCGTGATCACCAGCCTCAAGGAGCGGGTGTTCTGCGCCGGCGCCAACATCTTCATGCTGCGCGGCTCCACCCACGCGTGGAAGGTGAACTTCTGCAAGTTCACCAACGAAACCCGCCTGGCCATCGAGGACGCCAGCGCCCACTCGGGCCTCAAGTTCCTGGCCGCGCTCAACGGCATCTGCGCGGGCGGCGGCTACGAGCTGGCGCTCGCCTGCGACGAGATCATCCTGGTCGACGACGGCAATTCAGCCGTCAGCCTGCCGGAAACGCCGCTGCTCGGGGTGCTGCCCGGCACCGGCGGACTGACCCGCGTGGTCGACAAGCGCAAGGTCCGCCGCGACCTGGCCGACGTCTTCGGTACCGTCGCCGAAGGGGTGAAGGGCAGGCGCGCCGTCGAATGGCGACTGGTCGATGCGGTCTACCCGACCAGCCAGTTCAAGCAGCGGGTCGCCGCGCGCGCGCAGGAGCTGGCGGCGAAATCCGACCGTCCGGCCGCCGGGCCGGGCATCACGCTGAATCCAATCGGTTGCAGGGTCGGCGACAACGCCGTCACCTACTCGACGGTGTCGCTCGAGATCGATCGCGACAAACGGGTCGGGACGCTGACGGTGACGGGGCCCGACGGGGACCAGCCGTCCAGCCCGGCGGAGATCCTCGCCGCCGGCGATCGGTTCTGGCCGCTCCGTGCGTTCCGCGAGCTGGACGATGCCCTGCTGCGTCTTCGCATCCTCGAGCCGCTGATCGGCACGGTCGTCGTGAAGACGCGCGGCGATCAGGCGGCGATGCTCGCCATGGACGAACTGCTCATCGCCCATCAGGATCACTGGCTGGTGCGCGAGATCGTCCACTTCATGAAGCGCACCCTGAAGCGGATGGACCTCACGTCGCGCAGCTTCTTCGCGCTGATCGAGCCGGGCAGCTGCTTCGCCGGCTCGTTGTTCGAGCTGGCACTTGCCGCGGATCGTTCGTACATGTTCCATGACGACGGGGAAGAGAACACGATCCAGTTGTCGGGGATGAACTTCGGGCCGCTGCCGATGAGTAACGGCCTCACCCGCCTGCAGACCCGCTTCCTCGCCGCTCCGGAGTTCGTGGAGGCGCTGCGGTCGCGCGACTCGGGTTCGTTCACGGCCGGCGATGCCGAGGAGGCAGGCCTGGTGTCGTTCGCACCGGACGAGATCGACTGGGACGACGAAGTGCGCCTGGCGATCGAGAGCCGCGTCGCGCTGTCGCCCGATGCGCTCACCGGCATGGAAGCCAACCTGCGCTTCGCCGGCCCGGAGACGATGGAAACGAAAATCTTCGGACGCCTGACGGCCTGGCAGAACTGGATCTTCATCCGCCCCAACGCGGTCGGCGAGAAGGGCGCGCTGACCGCGTACGGGTCGCACTCGCGGCCCGAGTTCGACTACAACCGGACCTGAGCTTCTGCACGCCGCGACCTGACGGTCGGGCTTTGGTGAATCATGATCTCTGCGGAGCGCATCCCCAACAACGTCGGTCTCTCGAGCAACAAGCGGCTGCAGCGGGCGCTGGAGCACTGGCAGCCGAAATACATTCAATGGTGGCGGGACATGGGTCCGCAGGGATTCCAGGACTACCACCAGGTCTACGTCCGCACGGCGGTGAGCGTCGATCCGTCCGGATGGGCGCACTTCGAGTACGTGAAGCTGCCCGAGTATCGCTGGGGCATCTTTCTCGCGGATCCGGTTCACGATCGCCGCATCGGCTTCGGCGACTTCATGGGGAACCCGGTCTGGCAGGAGGTGCCCGGCGAGTTCCGCAACCAGCTGCGCCGCCTGGTGGTGACGCAGGGAGACACGGAGCCGGCGAGCGTCGAGCAGCAGCGGTGGCTCGGTCAGCGCTGCCCGAGCCTGTACGATCTCCGCAACCTGTTCCAGGTCAACGTCGAAGAGGGGCGCCATCTGTGGGCGATGGTCTACCTGCTGCACTCGTACTTCGGGCGCGACGGCCGCGACGAAGCCGAGGAGCTCCTCGAGCGCCAGAGCGGCAACCGCGACAAGCCGCGCATCCTCGACGCCTTCAACGAGCCGATCGACAACTGGCTCGACTTCTTCATGTTCACGATGTTCACCGATCGTGACGGCAAGTCACAGCTGCTGTCGCTCTCGGAGAGCTCGCTCGATCCGCTGTCGCGGACGACGCGCTTCATGCTGACGGAAGAAGCCCACCACATGTTCGTCGGCGAGACCGGCGTGGCGCGCATCATCGAGCGCACCTGCCAGCTGACCCGGCAGTCCGGCTTCTCCGGCGACGTGCGGAAGCTCGGCGGCATCGATCTGGAGACGATCCAGAAGTTCATCAACCTGTGGTTCAGCCTCAGCCTCGATCTGCACGGCAACGAGGTGTCGACCAACGCCGCGTCGTACTTCGCGAACGGCCTCAAGGGACGCGCCTACGAGGAGAAGTGGGACGACCACAAGGTGACGGAAGCGCTGTACGAGCTCGACATGCTGGCGGACGGCCGGCTGGAGCGGCGTCACATCCCGATGCGCACCGCGATGAACGAAGTGCTGCGCGACTGGTACGTCGGCGACTGCCAGGCCGGCGTCACGCGGTGGAACAGGATCCTCGAGCGCCACGGCTTCTCCGATCGCCTGCGGCTGCCGGATCGCAAGTTCAACCGCGGCATCGGCATGTTCTCGTCCGTCCACTTCGACCCGCGCGGTCAGCAGCTCTCGGACGCCGAGTGGGGGCGGCGCCGGCACGAGTGGCTGCCGTCCGCGCAGGATCGCGAATACCTCCTCAGCATCCAGGCCGAGCCGATCTACGAGCCCGGCAAGTTCGCCAACTACATCGCGCCGCCCCAGCGGGGAGTGAAAGGGCAGCCGGTCAACTTCGAATACGTGCGCACGGAAATGTAGCCATGCGCAAAGTGGATGTCACGATCAGCGACGCCGTCGCCGTGCTCGCGTTGAACGAGCCGCCGGCCAACACCTACTCCTACGAGATGATGCTGGAGCTCGACGCCGCGGTGCTGGCGGCGCGGATGGATCCGCACGTTCACGTCATCGTGCTGATCGGCGCCGGCGACCGGTTCTTCTGCGCCGGCGCCAACCTCGCCATGCTCAAGGACGCCGATCCCGAGTTCAAGTACTACTTCTGCCTCCACGCCAACGAGACGCTGAGCCGCCTCGAGCACACGCCGAAGCTCGTCATCGCCGCGCTCAACGGGCACGCCGTCGGCGGCGGCCTCGAGGTCGCGATGGCCGCCGATCTCCGCATCGCCCGCAGGGACGCAGGGAAGATCGGTCTGCCGGAGGTGGCGCTCGGCGTGCTGCCAGGCACCGGCGGAACGCAGCGCCTCGCCCGGCTCGTCGGCAAGGCACGCGCCATCGAGTTGATGGCCACCGGACGGCTGATGACGATGGACGAGGCGCACGCGCTGGGGATCGTAACGTCGGTCTGGGGCGATGCGGAGCTGAACGGCCGCAGCTTCCTCGACGCCGTCCTTCACTACGCGCGCCAGTTCACCCCGCCGAACGCCGCCAGCCGGGCGGTCGGCCGGATGAAGCGCGCCGTGCAGTCCGGCGCCGAGGCGGGCTTTGTCGAAGGACTGTCCCTCGAGCGCGAGCTGCAGCAGCTGCTCTTCCAGAGCGACGACGCCCGTGAAGGCATCTCGGCGAACCTCGAGAAACGCAAGCCTGCGTTTACAGGAAAATAGATCAGTAACGACGCGAGGTAGCCAGTTGCCGACCGCACTGATGTCCCACAAGCTGCTCATCAACAACGAGTGGCGCGACGCCTCCACCGGCAAGACCATGGAGGTCATCAACCCCGCGACCGAGGAGGTGATCGCCACGGTCGCCTCCGCCGGCAAGGACGACGTCGACGCGGCGGTCGCGGCGGCGCGCGCCGCGCTGAACGGCCCGTGGGGCAGGATGTCGGCGCGCGAGCGCGGCCGCCTCGTCAGCCGCCTCGCCGACCGCCTGATGGAGCGCGCCGACGACGTCGCCCGTCTCGAGACGCTGCACAACGGCAAGCCGATCTTCGAATCGCGGCAGATCGAGATCCCCGCCTCCGCCGAGTGCTTCGAGTATTACGCCGGCTGGGCCGACAAGGTGATGGGGGAGACCATCCCGGTCAAGGGCAACCATCTCACCTACACGCTCCGCGAGCCGCTCGGCGTCGTCGCCGCGATCGTGCCGTGGAACTTCCCGCTGCTGCTCGCGGCGTGGAAGGTGGCGCCGGCGCTCGCCACCGGCAATGTCGTGATCCTGAAGCCGGCGAGCCAGACGCCGCTGACGGCGATCGCGCTCGGCGAGATCGCCGTCGAAGTCGGATTGCCGCCCGGGGTGCTCAACGTGATCACCGGGCCGGGATCGTCGGTCGGGCAGGCGATCGTCGAGCACCCGGGCATCGACAAGATCGCGTTCACCGGCGACACCAACACCGGCAAGGGCATCATGCGCGCGGCCGCCGACACGCTGAAGAAGATCACGCTGGAGCTGGGCGGCAAGTCGCCGAACATCGTCCTCTCCGACGCCGACGTCGATGCGGCGCTGCGCGGCGCGACGACCGGCATTTTCTACGGCAAGGGGGAAGTGTGCGCGGCCGGATCGCGCCTGCTGGTGGATCGGGCGATCAAGGACGAGTTCATGGAGAAGCTGGCCGCGCGGACCAGGAAGATGGTCGCCGGCGATCCGCTCGATCCCAAGACGCGGTACGGCGCGCTGGCGTCGAAGAAGCAGCTCGAGACCGTGCAGCGGTACGTGGACGTCGCCCGGCAGGAAGGCGCAGCGCTGGTCGCCGGCGGGGCGCGCGCCGACATCGGCACCGGCAAGGGCTACTTCTTCCAGCCGACGGTGTTCGACAAGGTCACGTCCGGGATGACGATCGCCCGCGAGGAGATCTTCGGGCCGGTGCTCGCGACGATCGAGTTCGCCGATCTCGACGAAGCGATCGCCAAGGCGAACGAATCGCAGTACGGCCTGGCCGCCGCGGTATGGACGCGCGACGTGAAGAAGGCGCACTACGTCGCGCGCAAGCTGCAGGCGGGCACGGTCTGGATCAACACCTACAACGTCTACGACACCGCCGCGCCGTTCGGCGGCTACAAGGCGAGCGGCTTCGGCCGCGAAATGAGCGCGCACGCGCTCGAGCACTACACGCAGGTCAAGTCGGTCTGGGTCGATCTGAACCTGTGAGCATGACGGACGGCGACGTCGTTCGCTGGCGGCGCGAATTCCCGATCCTCGACACCTGCACCTATCTGGTCAGCCATTCGCTGGGGGCGATGCCGCGCAAGGCCGCGGACTACCTGCAGCAGTTCGCCGACACCTGGTCGTCCCGCGGCGTGCGCGCGTGGCACGAGGGCTGGTGGGAGATCGGACGCGACACCGGGAACCTGCTGGCGCCGATGCTCGGCGTGGCGCCGAACACGATCTCGATGCACCAGAACGTGACGGTGGCGCAGGCGATCGTCGCGTCGTGCTTCGCCTACGACGGACCGCGCCGCCGGATCGTCATGACCGAGCAGGAGTTTCCGTCCAACCACTACCTGTTCGAGGGCTTCCGGCGCTATGGCGCCGAGATCGTCTACGTGCCGGCGAGCGATCCGATCCGGCTGGACCTGCAGCGCTTCCTCGACGCCATCGACGAGCGGACCGTCCTGGTGCCGCTGTCGCTGGTGCTCTTCAAGAGCGCGGCGATCACGGACGCGCAGGCCGTGATCGACAAGGCGCACCGCGTCGGCGCGCGTGTGATCCTGGACGTGTATCAGGCGGCCGGCACGGTGCCCCTGGCGATCGGCGAGTGGAACGCCGACTTCGCCGTCGGCGGCTCGGTGAAGTGGTTGTGCGGCGGCCCGGGCGCCGGGTACCTCTACGTCCGTCCGGATCTCGCCGACCGGCTGGAGCCGGCGTTCGCCGGATGGGCGGCGCACGAGACGCCGTTCGCGTTCGCGGCCGGACCGATCCGCTACGCCGGCAGCCCCGAACGGTTCCAGAGCGGCACGCCGAACGTGCCGTCGCTGTATTCGGCGCGCGCCGGCTACGAGATCGTCGCCGCCATCGGCGTGCCCGCGATCAGGGAGCGCTCCCTGCGCCTGACCCGCCGGATCCTCGCCGCCGCGACGGCCGCCGGATACCGGCTCAACACGCCGCTCGACGATCGCGAGCGCGGCGGATCGGTGATTCTCGACGTTCCCGATGCGGCGCGCGCGGCCGACGAGTTGATCCGCCACGGCGTCATCGTCGACTACCGGCCCGGCGCCGGGATCCGCATGGCGCCGCACTTCTACAATACCGAGGCGGAGATCGATCGCGCGATGGACACGCTGGCGCAGGTGGCGTCCGCCGTCAGGCGGACGGATCAGTAATGCAGATCAGGACGATCGCAGTGCTCGGGGCCGGGACGATGGGGCACGGCATCGCGCATGCGGCAATCGCCGGCGGCTACCGCACGCGCATGTACGACGTCAGCGGCGCAGCCGTGGCGAAAGGCGCGGCGGCGATCGAGTCCATCGTGCGCAGGAGCGTCGAGCTGGGGAAAGCCGCGCCCGGTGACGCCGCGGCGATGCTCCAGCGCTTGACGTCGACGTCGGATCTGGGCGAGGCGGTGCAGGACGCCGACCTGGTAATCGAGGCGGCGCCGGAGAAGATCGACCTGAAGCTGTCGCTGTTCGCGCAGATCGAGCAGCTCGCACCGGCGCCGGCGGTGATCGCGTCGAATACCTCGGCGCTCAGCATCACGGAGCTGGCCGGATCGCTGATGACCCCGGGCCGGGTCGCCGGCATGCACTTCTTCAATCCGGTCCATCGGATGAAGCTCGTCGAGATCGTGCAGGCGCTCGAGAGCACGCCGGATACGCTGGCGACGATCGAGCAGGTGGCGCGGGCGATGGGCAAGGAGACCGTGATGGTGCGCGAATCCCCCGGCTTCATCACCACGCGGGTGAACGCCAGCATCGGCAACGAGGCGTTCTACATGCTGATGGAAGGGGTCGCCTCGGCGCGCGACATCGACAAGGCGCTCAAGCTCGGACTGAACCATCCGATGGGCCCCTTCGAGCTGGTCGATCTGGTGGGCCTCGACACAAGGCTCAGCATCCTCGAATACCTGCACCGCAGCCTGGGCGAGAAGTACCGGCCGTGCCCCCTGCTCGCGCAGTACGTGAAGGCGGGACGGCTGGGGCGCAAGGTCGGAAAGGGCGTGTATGAGTATTAGGGTCGACATCTCGGAGTCGATCGCGACCGTCGTCATCGACCGTCCCGAGGTCAAGAACGCGCTCGACCTGGCGACCGTCGACGAGATGCGCGCGGCGCTGCAGACGCTCGCCGCCAACCGCGATGCCGCGGTGCTGATCATCACCGGCGCGGGCGACGCGGCGTTCGTCTCGGGGGCGGACATCAACGACATCCGCGCGCGCGGACGCGACGAAGGGCTCGCCGCGATCAACTCGTCGCTGTTCTCCGAGATCGAGCGCTTTCCGCGGCCGACGATCGCCGCGATCAACGGCTACGCGCTCGGCGGCGGCTGCGAGCTCGCGCTCGCGTGCGACCTGCGCATCGCCGCCGACACCGCGAAGTTCGGCCAGCCCGAGCTGGGACTCGGCATCATTCCCGGCGCCGGCGCCACGCAGCGCCTGCCGCGGATCATCGGCATGGGCCGTGCCCGCCATCTGATCCTGACCGGCGACATCATCGACGCGAAACAGGCGCTCGAGATCGGGCTCGTCACCGCCATCGCGCCGCCGGGGCAGCTGCAGATCCGGGCGCGCGAGCTGGCGAAGAAGGTGCTGCGCCAGGGGCCGCTCGCCGCGCGGCTGGCGAAGGTCGCGCTCAACGCGTCCGCGCGCGTCGACATGGACTCCGGGCTGCTGATCGAAACGCTGGCGCAGGCCATCTGCTACGCCTCCGACGACAAGCTCGAAGGGACCGCCGCGTTCCTCGAGAAGCGCAAGCCGAAGTTCACCGGCAGGTAGGGCCCGCGCTGGCGGGTGGTGCGGAATGGGTCCATAATACGCACGCACCATCCCCATGGCAGGCGAGGCTGAAACGACGGCAGGAGACGGCACATCCGGCATCCGCGTCTCCAGTCCCCAGGTCGGCCCGCTCGCCGTCGGCCAGCCCTTCGGTTCGCGCTACCACATCATCCGCGTGCTCGGTGCGGGCGGCATGGGGGTCGTCTATCAGGCCTGGGACAGCGAGCTGAACGTCGCCGTCGCCGTCAAAGTGATCCGGCCGGAGGCGCTCGGCGATCCGGCCGGCGCGGCGGAAATCGAACGGCGCTTCAAGCGCGAGCTCGTTCTCGCCCGCAACGTCACGCACCGCAACGTCGTCCGCATCCACGATCTCGGCGAGCGCGACGGCATCAAGTATCTGACGATGCCGTTCGTCGAGGGGGAGGATCTGGCGGCGGCGCTGCGCCGGCGCGGCACGCTGCCGGTTCCCGAGGCGCTGCACATCGCGCGGCAGGTCGCCGCAGGGCTCGCCGCCGCGCACGAGGCCGGCGTCATCCACCGCGATCTCAAGCCCGAGAACATCATGCTGGCGGCCGACGGCACCGCGCTGATCATGGACTTCGGGATCTCGCGATCGATCAGCGGGACCGCCACCGCCACGGCGCTCGGCGCGGTGGTCGGCACGCTGGAGTACATGGCGCCGGAGCAGGCGCAGGGACAGCCGGTCGATCCGCGCGCCGACATCTACGCCTTCGGCCTGATGCTCTACGACATGCTGACCGGACGGCAGCGGTTGACGCGCGGCAATCCCATGTCCGAGATCATGTCGCGCATGCAGCACGGACCGCCCGCGCTGCGGCAGCTCGATCCGGCGATCCCCGAGGCGGTCGAGCAGATCGTTGCGCGCTCGGTCGAGCCGTCGCCGGACAAGCGCTACCAGCGCACGTCGGATCTCCTGGCTGCGCTCGACGGTTTGACGGCGGACGGGCATCCGGCGCTGACGGCACGAGCGCCGTCGCGTTCGCTGCTCGCGCCGCTGGCGCTCGGGCTGGCGCTGGTCGCGCTGGCGCTCGCCGGCTGGTCGATGCTGGGCTCGCGGCGGCCGGCCGCGCCGGCGGCGCCGCCCAAGCCGCTGTCGATCCTCGTCGCGAACTTCGACAACCGCGCCGGGGAGGAGCAGTTCGAGGGACTGCTCGAACAGGCGATGGCCGTCGGGATCGAAGGCACGTCGTTCATCACCGCGTTTCCGCGGCGCGACGCGCTGCGGGTGGCGCGCGAGATCGCCCCTGACAGGACGCTCACCGAAGACGTGGCGCGGCTGGTCTCGACGCGCGAGGGGATCGACCGCATCGTCGCCGGCGCGATCTCCTCGCCCGACGGCCGGCGCTACCGGCTCGAGCTGAAGGTGCTGGACCCGGCGGACGCCCGGCCGTTGATGGAGTGGAACACCGACGTGGCATCCAAGGCGGAGGTGCTCGCGGCGGTGGGCCGCGGCGCGGCGCAGGTCCGCTCGGCGCTCGGCGATCGGACCGCCAGCGCCGCCGATGCGGAAACCTTCACCGCGAAGAGCATCGAAGCGGCCCAGGCCTACGCCAGGGCGCAGGAGCGGAACTGGGCCGGCGACACCGAGGCCGCGATCGCCGAGTACGAGAAAGCGATCGCGCTCGATCCCGAGCTGGGGCGGGCCTACTCGGGCCTGGCGGCGCTTCATTTCAACGCCGGCCGCCGCGAGCAGGCCATCGACTACTACAAGGAGGCGATGAAGCACACCGATCGGATGACCGAACGCGAGCGGCTGCGCACCCGCGGCGGGTACTACCTGATGATCCGCAATTCGGCGAAAGCGAACGAGGAACTGCAGACGCTGGTCGACAAGTATCCGGCAGACACGGCGGCGCTGGCGAACCTGGCGGTGAACCGCGTCTACGAGCGCCGCATGGCCGAGGCGGTGGAGCTCGGGAAGCGCGCCGCGGGCATCTATCCGAAGAACGTCATCCGCCGCAACAACGTCGCGCTGTTCATGATGTACGCGGGAGATTTCGACGGCGCGGAGCGGGAAGCGCGCGCGGCGCTGGCGCTCAAGCCGGACTACGTGAAGGCCCTCGTGGCGCTGGCGATGGCGCAGTTCGGACGCGGCCAGATCGGCGAGGCCGAGGGGACGTGGAAACAGCTGGACGGCATTGCCGCCGGACGGACGTTCGCGGTCGCCGGACTCGCCGACCTCGCGTTGTATCGCGGGCGGATCGCGGACGCGATCGCCGTCCTGACACGCGACGGAGCCTCGCCGGCGGATCCGCGGCGGCTGGTCACGCTCGCCGAGGCGCAGTTCGCCCAGGGGAACGAGTCCGCGGCTGCGGCCAGCGCGCTCGCCGCGGCACAAAGCGAGGGGGGGAAGAACGATCCGGTCGTGACCTTCCTCGCCGGGCAGATCCTCGCGCAGGCACGACGGCCGCAGGCCTCGGCGATCGCCACCACCCTGCGGACGCACATCGACAGCGATCCGCGCATGTACGGGTTCCTGCTCGACGGCGAGATCGCGCTGCGGAACGGCGACGCGCGCGCCGCCCTGGATCACCTGAATCAGGCGCAGAAACTCGGCGACTCGTGGCTCGGCCGCTACGCGCTGGGACGCGCGTACCTGGCGGCAGAACGATTCACCGAAGCAGAGTCCGAGTTCGATCTGTGCCTGGGCAAGAGGCTCGGCGAAGTGACCGCCGCGTTCCTCGACGAGATCCCCACGTACCGGCTCCTGCCGCCGGTCCACTACTACATGGGCCTGGTGCGCGAAGGCATGAAGAACGATCGCGGCGCCGCCGAGTCGTTCCGCCGGTTCCTCGAGGTCAAGAAGGATGGCGACGAGCAGCGGCTGGTGGCCGACGCCCGCCGCCGGTTGCGCTGAGACCCGGAAGGGGTGCGCATCGATGGATCACAGCTGGCTAGCGCACGGCGCCGCCCGGGGCCGGCGGCTCCGGTGACTGTACGATCACGCACTGGGAGAACTCCGACGTGTTGCTGGAGGCCCAGTTGCGCGCCGTCGCCACGAGCGCCCGCCCCGCCGGCACGGCGAACGGGAACGTGATGTCGAACACGCCGTTGCCGTCCGCGTTGGTGGGGAAGTCGGTCACGCCCACCTGCCGCTGCCCTTCGCCGAACCCGGACGGATCGCACGTCGCGTTGTCGAAGAAGCGGATCTCGAACAGTGTCGACGCGCTGCTGCTGAACGTGCCGGTGACCCGGAAGCTGCCAGGCAGCGCCTGCGCCGACGTGAGCACCGGGTAGTTCTGGATGCCGTCGGCCTCGCCCGCGTCGTTCGCGGTCACGCCGCCGCCCCCCTGATCGATCCCGAGCAGGCCGTTGCCGAAGATCGAATTGAGCTTCACCGCGTTGCCCACGCCGTTCAGCTCGACCCCGTTCCGCAGGTTGAAGGCGATCGTGTTGGTTTCCAGGGTGTTGTTGTCCGACGCCCCGGTGGCGCGGATGCCGTTGCCGGTGTTCGGCAGCGCCGTCGTGCCGTCGGCGGCGACGCCGATCAGGTTGCCGCGGATGCTGTTTCCGCTGGCGTTGGTCAGCATGATGCCGTTGCCCTGGATTTCGACGTCTCCGTTGCCCGAAATCAGGTTGCCGTCAGCCGGCGCCCCGCCGCCGATCGCGTGGCCGCTGGTGTCGTCGGCCAGAATGCCGGTGATGTTCGGCACCGCCGACGTCCCGTTCGGACTGGTGCCGATGTAGTTGCCGATGATCGTCGCGCCGCCCGAATCGGACTGCAGGAAGATGCCGAGGTTGTTGCCCGAGATCACGTTCCGATCCTCGGCGCCGTTGCCGCCGATCTGGTGCCCCGCGCCGTGCACGTCGATGCCGATCTGGTTGCCGGTCGCGAGACCCGTGCCGGTCAGTCCGATGTAGTTGCCGCGGACGACGGCATTGCCGCCGGTCCAGAGCTGGATGCCGGGGCCGGCAGTGAACCCGATGATGCCGATCCGTCGAATCTCCGTGCTCGCCGCCTCGACCCGCAGGCCCGGCGCCGGTCCCGCATCCGCGCCGTCGATGAAGACGAGCGGGACGCCCGAGTAGCCCGGCTGCGTCGTCCCGTCGATGCCGACCGGCTGCGTGATGAAGGGCAGCGGGGTGCTGAGCGAGATGATGTGCGGACCCGCGTCCGGAATGTCGAACACGATCGCGTCCTTCGAGGCGCCGTTCGCGTTCGCGTCGAGAAGCGCCTGGCGCAGGGTGCCCGCGCCCGCGTCAGCGGTGCTGGTCACGGTAAAGGTCGAACCGGTGACCGCATATTCGACGAGGTAGCCGAGCGTCGGCAGGGCGCCGTCGAGCGCGACGCTGTTCTTCCAGGTGCCGTCGGCGGACATCTCGACGAAGAACTCGGTGCCGGGATTGTCCGGTTCGCCCGCGGCCCAGTTCGTGTAGGTGAGCGGCTCGCCGCTGATCCACGCGAAGCCGGCGTCGCCGCTGCCGTCCGGATCGTGCATGCCGATCCAGGCGCGCAGATCTCCCTCGCCGCGCAGGGCGTTCACGAAGGCGTTCTCGGCGGCGCTCGTCACGGTGACCAGCCGCCCGCTGAACCCCGCGTGCGAGCGCGCCGCCGCCGCGGTCCGCGCCGCCTCCCAGGTCAGCCCGCCGTCGCGCACGTACTCGTAGTAGTTGCCGTTGCCGCCGGCGTCGACGGCCCACTGCAGGACACCCGGGTAGATCACGAACGAGTCGCTGAACCCGGTCGTCAGCGGATAGCCGATCGCCTGCACCACCGCCTCGAGGCGGTAGCGGCCGGCGGGCAGCGGGCTGAGGTTGAACACCGCCTGGCCGCTCGCGTTGCTGACGGCGTTCAGCGTCGGTCCGACCTGCGCGTCGCCGGGGACGGTGTGCACCGAGAGCGCGACGACCACGCCGGGGACGACGGCTCCCTGCGGGTCCGTCACCGTGACGCCGACCTGGCCGAGGGCGGCTCCCGCGGCGGCGTTCTGCGGCAGCGCGCCGAACGCGATGTCGATCGCCGGAGGCACGGCGACTTCGACGGCGGGGGCGACGACGAGCGTGCCGTTGACCAGGCTGACGTCGAGCGCCTGCGCGACCACGGCCGGCGTCACCTGCTGCACGGCGTCGAACGTGATGCCGTCCGACAGGTTCTTGTCCATCACCCGCAGCGTGATCTTCGCCGTCTCACCCGGCGCGAGCCACAGCGTCGCGTTGGCCGCACTGGGATCCTGCACGTTGGGATCGCCAGGCTGTGTCGAGGTCAGGAACCGCGGACGCGTGATGTTGGCCAGCAGCACGTTGTGCGCGTGCAGGGCGAGCGTGCAGTTCACAGCCACCGGCGTGGTGTACACCTTGTGCAGGACCAGCTGGATCGCGACCTGGTCCGGCGCCGGCTGCGCGCCGTTCAACAGCAGCTGCACCGAGTAGGACGTCGTCGTATTGCCGTTGTTGGTGACGGTCCACGACGTGTCGGTCAGCGACTGATTCGAGATATCCGGATTGCTGATGTCGGGGTTGCTGATGTCGGGGTTGCTGATGTCCGGGTTGCTGATGTCCGGATTGCTGATATCCGGGTTGCTGATGTCCGGATTCGCGACCTGCACGTTCGAGATGTCGGGGTTGCTGATGTCCGGATTGCTGATGTCCGGGTTGCTGATATCAGGGTTGCTGATGTCCGGATTGGAGATGTCCGGGTTCGAGATGTCGGGGTTCGCTACTTCGGCGTTCGAGATGTCGGGATTGCTGATGTCCGGATTGCTGATGTCCGGGTTGCTGATGTCAGGGTTGCTGATGTCGGGATTGAGGATGACGGTGCTGCCGAGGCCGGAGGGCAGCTCCTGGCCGCTGGCGCCCGTCTCCTTCACCGCTACGCGGACCTGCGCGTGCGGATCCGTGGACGTGACGTAGACGTTGCGCGCCACCGTCGAGCGGGCCGGCACGATGACGTCGAGGATCGTCAGCGGCGGCGGCGATTGCGCGTCGTAGGGCGGCAGCGGTGTCTCGAGGAACGACGCGCGGCCACCGGCCGGCTGGTTCTCGATCGTCAGGCGGAAGCTGCGGGAGACGTCGGTCGCGTTCTGCGCGAACACCACGAACGCGCGGGGCAGCAGCGGACTGAGCGGTTTGGTGTTGCCCGGCGATCCGGCGACGAGGCCGCCGGTGATCCGCGCCGTGTAGATGTTCTGGTTGCGCATGCCCTCCCGTCCCGGCATGCACACGGGCAGCGTCTGCGTCGGATCGAACGAGCTGGGGCCGCCGGTCGACCCCGGCGGCGTATACGACGTCCAGTCGCCGTTCGCCGGAGGCACCACGTCGCGGTTGTCGGTCCACACCAGGTGAAACAGCGGCGAGCTCGCGGGCGCGGTGTTGAACGCCCACCCGCCTCCTGCGGCGGGCACGAACGACGGCGACGGCGCGAGGTCGATGTAATCGCCGATGAACGGCACCGTCCCGAGCTTGAACAGCTTCAGGTTCGGCGGGTTGAACTGCAGCTGCTCGACCGGCCGCGGCCCGGCGCCGGGGCGGCTGCCCATCAGGTATTCCGACACGCGGACCGAGGGATGGAACGCCGGCGCCGCCGCAGGATCCGCCATCGCGGCGCGGACGTCCACCGTGTGCCGCTTGTTGGCGATCGCGATCGCCGACGTCTCGTCGACGAACTTGCGGAACACGAGCGACACGTCCTCGCGGAAATCGTAGTACCCGACCATCAGCTTGCCGCCGGCAAAGCTCAGCGAGGGCATCACCTGGTGTCCCGCCAGCGCGTCGTTCGCCACGGTGGACGGCTCCGTCCACGTCGTTCCGGTGGTGGAGGTCGCGATCAGGATCCGCGCGTCGCCGTCATCGGCATCGGTATTGAGCGGCGCGAAGCCGCGTTCCGACCAGACGACGTAGACGCGGCCGCTGCCGTCGACCGTCATCGAGGGATAGGCGTTGGTGCGGAACTGGTAGGTCTCGGTCCGTTGATCGAGCGACGCCAGATCGGTGAGCTCCGTCGGCTGGGTGAACCTCTTGCCGTGGATCTCCCTGGTCAGCCCGACCTTCCTCCCGCGCGGGAAGCGGCGGGCGCGTCCGGGCGGGTCCCACTTGCGGCCCTGGTCCAGCGACCGCACCACCATGATCGAGTCGTCGGTGCCGTCGGCGGTGAAGCGCCGCCACGCCAGATAGATGGTTCCGTTGCGCGGATCGATCGCCATCGTCCCGCCCTGGTTGATCGGATCGGCGCTCGAGCTGATCTGCTGCGGCGGGCTCCACGTCGCGCCGCAGTCGAGCGAGCGCGAGAAATACAGCTGCGAGCGGGTCTCGGCGGCGGTCTCGACAATCAGGCTGAAGACGGCGTAGGCGGCGCCCCCGGGAAACGACTGCGTGGTGTGGATGATCCGGTTCGGATCGGTGGCGGTCGGGCTCTTCTGCGACGTGTTGATGGTGCAGGTCGGCGCGCCGGTGCGGGGGACGTCGACGGCGAACCACGGCTTGTCGATGAACGCGGTGCCGTCATTGGTTGCGATCAATGACGTGCCGAGGAACACGATCGGGTCGCCCGCTTCCTGGTTGTTGTTGTCGATGAAGCGCGACACGAACATCGCGCTCTTCGCCGGCGTCGAGCGGTCGAACACGATCCCTGAGTAATAGAACAGGCCGTTCGTGCCGGCGCGGACGACGGGATCCGCCGCCGCGGAGTAGGCGCGGAGCGGCGAGGTGCTGCCCGCATCCTGCGGGTAGCCGGGGATCAGCGTGCTGCGCCACGTGTTGCCGCCGTCGAACGACTTGAACACCCCCATCCACGCGTCGCCGGTTTCGTTGCTGTTCGGCAGGCCGGGCAGATCGACGGTGCGGTAGTCGTTGGCCCCGGCGAGCAGGTGCAGCGGGTTTCGCGTCGAGGCGGCGATCGACGGCTCGTTCTGACGCTGCAGGTACGGGTCGCCGCCTGGAGAGGTCGTCCCCGACACCATGTTGACGTTGCGTCCGGGAACCTGGGCGAGGACCGCGGCGGAGCACGCCGCGAATGCAAGCGACGCAAGCACGCTGCGCATGATGTCTGCTCCCTCTGCGACTGAGCGCGCAAGTATAGATCCGCCCGCGGACGCCGCGGGCAGAATCCAGCCGGTGGGAGCGCGGCGATCGAAAGTCGCCGCCAGGGCAGACTATTGAACGTTGATGGTGCCGCGCAGGCTGTTGTTCGAGTCGTTCAGGTGATCGTGATACCCGCAGCTGCCGCTGTTGGCGAAGATGCGGGTCGTGCGCGTGGCGCCGGGCGCGAGCGTGCCGAGCCCCGCCTCGATGCCCGGGCACGTGCCGTGCTGCGGATGCGGGTTCGACGCAATCTCGTGCGCGCGGCTGTCGTTGTTCACGAAGGTCACGGTCTGGCCGACGGCGACGGTGACCGTCGATGGATTGACCCCGGCGGACGTGATGGTGACCGTCGCGCCGCTCGTGCCGCCGGCACCGCCGTCGCGCACGGTCGCGCCTCCGGGGGATGTGGGTGAGCCGCCGCACGACGCGATCAGGACCGCCGCCGCCGAACCGATGAGCGCATGGCGAAAGAGTTTCATGGTCAGAAGAACTTCCTTGCGATGTTGAAGCCGATGAACCAGGAGTTGTTGTCGACGGCGCCGCGCGAGACCTGCGCGAGCGTCGTGCCGATGCCGTTCGAGACGTTGATCTGGAAGGTGTGCCCGCCCGAGCGCATTTCGATCCCGAAGCTCGCCTGGCTGACGCCGGGGTCGTAGCCGGCGAGCCGCGGCGAGATCTCGCCGACGAGATACAGCGCGGGGCGGACCCTCACGCGCCCGCCCAGGCCCAGCATCAGGGTGTCGTTGTCCCCTTCGTCGAACGGGCTGCTGTTGACGACGAAAATCGGCTCGGCGTACAGCGCCGCGATCCGTCCGACCTTGCGTGACACGAGCAGCCCGATCGCCGACGAGCGCTGGCCGCGCAGGTTGTTGGTGCCTTCCAGCGTGGCGATGGCGTCGAGGCCGATCGGATGCCCGTCCGGCGCCTGCCGCAGCAAACTCTGCTGCCCGAAGATCTGGATGGTGCGATCGCTGGTGCGGTGCACCCCGAGTTGCGTTCCCGGCAGCAGCCCGTACCGGAACTCGAGGCCGATCTGCGCGCCGGAGTCGAAGCCGAAGAAGTCGCTCAGCAGGTCGCCGAAGTCGCCGCGCCCCAGCGAGCGCGTGAAGCGGTGCGTCACGCGGAACGAGCCCTTGCCTTGCGGCACCCGCAGCGTGGTCGGCAACGCCGCCAGGCTGAAATCGGGCTGCAGCGGATCGACGCGGCGGTCCGGATCGGACGTCGCGGGCTCCGCCGGCTGCGCCGGCTGGGTGGGTTGGGCGGCCTGAGCGGGCTCGGATGTCTGGGCCGCCGCGGGACGGCCGGCGAGGAGCAGCAGCAGCGCCGCGAGAACAGTTCGTGAACGTATCGTCATTTGGCGTCCTGTGGTCGCAAAGGCGATGCCCGCGCCAGCCGCGAAAAACGCGGGAAAAGATGCGCGGCGCTTACGGCTTGGGAAAGTGCTTACGCGGCGCGTAACGGATGCGGCCTCACTCGATGCGGTGCTTCGCGAGGTAATAGCTCAAGGCGCGCTGGCTGATGCCCATCAACTCCGCGGCGTCCTTCTTGATCCCGTTGGCGCTCTCCAGCGCGCGGCGGACGCTCTCGCGTTCCGCCCAATCGAGGTTCTGCCGCAGCAGCATCGACGGCAGTCCGGGAGTCGCCGCCGACTGCACGCCGAGCAGGCGGACCACGTCGGGCCCGATCACCGCGCCGGGCGAGAGCACCACCGCCCGCTCCACCGTGTTCTCGAGCTCCCGCACGTTTCCCGGCCAGTCGGCGGCCTCGAGCGCCTGCAGCACCGCGGGCTCGATCCCTTCGATCCGCTTGCCGGCGCGCTGCGCGTGCTTGCGGATGAAATGCTCGACCAGCAGCGGGATGTCTTCGCGCCGCTCGCGCAGCGGCGGAATGTGGATCGGGATCACGTTCAGGCGATAGTAGAGATCCTCCTGGAAGCGTCCGTCCGCCACCATCTGGCGGATGTCCCGGTTGGTCGCCGCGATCACGCGGACGTCGACCTTGTGGCTCCGCTCCGATCCGAGCGGTTCGAACTCGCGCTCCTGCAGCACGCGCAGCAGCTTCGCCTGCAGCGCCGTCGCCATCGTCCCGATCTCGTCCAGGAAGATCGATCCGCCGTCCGCGAGGGCGAACTTGCCCTTCTTGCTGGTGAGCGCGCCGGTGAAGGCGCCGCGGGTATGCCCGAACAGCTCCGATTCCAGCAGGTTTTCCGGGATCGCCGCGCAGTTCACCTTCACCAGCGGCATCTCGCGCTGGGTGCTGTGGAAGTGGATGGCGCGAGCGACCATCTCCTTGCCGGTGCCGGTTTCGCCGGTAATCAGCACGGTGCTCTTCGACTTCGCGACCATCTCCGCCGTGCGGATCACTTCCTGAATCCGGCGGCTGCGCCCGACGATGCCGTACTGGTTGAATTCCTCGTCGCGCTCGCTGAGCAGGTACCCGTGCTGCGTCCGCAGGCGCTGATGATCGATCGCGCGGTTCACCACGACGAGCAGCTCGTCGATCTCGAACGGTTTCTGCAGATAGTCGAGCGCGCCCAGCTTCATCGCCTCGATGGCGCTCTCGACGGTGGCGTGGGCGGTCATCATCAGGATCTGCGGCCGTTCGTTCGCGGCGGTCGTGGTGACCACCTCGCGGATCAGATCGAGGCCCGTGAGCTCGGGCATGAGGTTGTCGACGATGAGCACGTCGAAGGTCCCGCGCGCGAGCAGGCGCTGCGCCTCGCGAGGGTTGCCGACGGCGACCACCTCGTGCCCCTCTTCGCGCAGGGCCTGCGCGAGCGCGTTGCGGATCTTCGCTTCGTCGTCGACGAGAAGAATCGAGCCGGTTTTCCTGGTCATGCGGTGGCGGCGTCGAGGGGCAGCTCGATGCGCACTTCGGTGCCGCGATCGCGCTCGCTGGCGACGACAATCCGTCCGCCCAGCCCCTCGATGATGTTGCGCGAGATCGCAAGACCGATGCCGGTCCCGGTGCGGCGCGTGGTGAAGAACGGATCGAAGATCCGCGGCAGGTCCTCGGGGGGGATGCCGCCCCCCTTGTCGGTGACGGTAATGGCGGCCCGCCGGCCGTCCAGCCGCGCGGTGCGGACCTGCACCCGGCCGTCGACCGGCGCCCCGGCCTCGCCGACCGCCTGGATGGCGTTGCCGATGATGTTGACCAGCGCCTGCCGCAGGCGGCCGGCATCGACATTGGCGGCCTGGATCCCGGGATCGAGCGTCAGCCGGATGCCGGTGCAGCCCGCCGCCGCCTCGGCGGCGTGCACCGCATCGCGCGCCAGCGCATTGAGATCGGCGGACCCCAGTTCGAACTTGATCGGCCGCGCGAAGTCGAGCACCTCGGTGACGATGCGATTCAGCCGGGTGATCTCCTCGTCGATGTCCCCCGCGGCGGCCTGCACCTGCTCCGGACGCACCCCCTCGCGCCTGAGCGACCGCAGCGAGGTCTTGATGATCATCAGCGGATTGCGGATTTCGTGCGCGACCACGGTGGACAGCCGGCCGAGCGACGACAACCGCTCGCGCTGCGTGGCCTCGCGCTGGAAGCGCTCGATGGCGTCGGTCATCGAGTTGAACGTGGTGGTCAGCAGCCGCGCGTCCTCGTCCTGCCATTGACCCTCGCGGACGGGAATCCGCCGCGAGAGGTCGCCGCTCGCCGCCATTTCCCGCATCGTCGACGTGACGACGCCGAGCGGCCGGGTGACGGTCCGCGCGATGGCGTAGCCGAACAGCGTGGCGAGGAAGACGGCGACGACCGCAGTGGCGCCGAGCTGGGTGTGCAGTTGATTGAGGAACCGCAGCTGCTCGGTCTGCGACCGCAGCACCACGCTCATCGGCTGCCCGCCCGGCCCCGGCGGCCCGAGCGCGTTGGCGAACGCCAGATACTCTTCGCCGTCCAGGGTGATCCGTTCCGACGCGCCCGGCCGCGACAGGAGCGCCGCCAGCGACGGCCACGTATGCGTCGGCAGCGTCGCGGCGCGAATCGCGCCGTTCACGCCGAAGGCGATCTCGCTGTTGGTCAGCTTCTTGAAGTGGGCGGCGCGGTTGTTGTCGAGGCTGGCGCCGAGGATCAGCGTGCCGAGCAGCGCCGGCTGCTGCGGATCGATCCAGATCGGCACCGACTTGATCAGCAGGATGCCCTGCCGCTCCGGCCAGAACGCCTCGTGATCGGCGGCCGTCGACGCGCGCGGCGTCACTGCGGCGACCAGCGCCTCGTCGGCGACGTCGCTGCCGCCCAGGCGCGCCAGGATCCGTCCGTCCTTGTCGGCGATGGCAAACAGATCCGCGTTGGCAATCTGGCTCTGATACTCGCGCGCGACCGGCAGAACGGTTTCGGGATCGCGGGTATCCACCGCGGCTTTCAGCCGCGGCAGGTCGGCGATGAGCTGGGCTTCACGGGTGAACGCCTCGAAACTCAACTTGCGGTATTCGTCGACCAGCGTGGCGGCTTCCTCGATGCCGCGCTGCAGCTCGCGATCCCCCTGCCGCGTCACCGCCCGGTTGACGATGTAGACCGCCGCCGCGATCGACAGGACGGCGAGCAGCGCCGTCGCGAAGAAGATCCGGTTGGTCAGCGAGGAGACGTTCATCGCAGTGTGAAGTCCGCAGAGACGTCGCCGCCGGACTCGCCGATCGCGACCTGGCGTCTGGGCGGCTCACCGGACAGTGTCTCGTTCCACACCGCCAGCGTGTAGGTGCCGGGCGGCACCCCCTCGATCCTGTAGCGGCCGTCGTCGTCGGTCACCGCGAAGTAGCGATGCGCGAAGACGAGGATGAACGCGCTCATGTGCGAGTGGATCTCGCAGAACACGCGGACGATGCCCGGCCGATCGAAGCGCCATGCGCGGGAGCGGCCGGAGGCGTAGCGCCCGAGGTTGAACTCGTGCCCCTTCGAGAGCGAGAACACGTTGTGGTACGTCATGTCGGTGTTCGGAAAGTCGACCCAGGTGCCGGCCGCGACGGCGAGCACGTGCGGCACGAACCGCTCGTCGCGCTGGTTGAGCCGGGCGCGCCGGTCCTCGCCGGGCTCGAAGGCGGCGCGCGGCGCCGTCTCGAGATAGACGACGCTGCTGCGGCGCTCGGCCGGATCGCGAGCCTGCCCCATGCCGAGTCCGCCCGGATCGGGCCGGGCGTCGCGCAGACTGCGCTCCACGCGCACGTCGACGCGTCCGCGGATCGTGCCGGACGCCGGACGTCCGCCGGCCAGCACGAGGGCGAGCCCCACAGTCAGCAACACCGCCAGCCCCGGCATTCAGAACCAGTACGCCAGCTGCCCGGAGAGGAAGGTCCGGGCCGTGATCCGCCCGCCGTCGCGCCAGTTGCGCTGAACCGCCGCCCGGGCGGTGAGGTTGCGCCGGAGGTACAGTCCCGCCCCGACTTCGACGCGCGTCACCGGCGCGTCCCAGGTGGTGGGCTCGCCGCCGAACAGCCGCTGGCCGCGGACCTTCGAGAAGGTCAGGCGATCGGCGCGGGCGGCCGCGAAATAGCGCGCGCCGAAGCGGTAGCGCCCTTCGAGGAAGCCGCCGATCGCGCCGAGCGGGTCGTCGAGCGACGGCGCGGCGAGCGCCGGCAGCGTCCACCGGCTGGCGATCACTTCACCGCGCACGATCCAGTAATCGCGCGAGTACTCCGCGTCCACGCCGAGGGCGCGCTGCGTGAACGGGCCGTCCGTCCGGACGGCGCCGAGGTTCGCGACCGAACGCGCCAGGAACGCGCCGCGCGCCGCCGACGCGCCGACGACCAGCCCGACGATCGGCTTCCACGCCACCCTGCCGGACACCTGCACGCCGTCGTTGTCGTCGCGCACCCGCGGCTTCGACAGCGTTCCCCTGGTCACCGCGACGGAGCCGTCGATGCGGCGGCCGGTGGCGTAGGCCTCGACGCCGGTGTCCCAGCGATAGGCGCTCATGAGCGGCACGCCGGGCGCCTGCGCGGCCGAGCCGATCGGGAAGGTGGCGCGCCAGCCGCGGCCCCGCATCGCCAGCAGATCGTCGGCCGACGCGGGAATCGCGTCCGGGCGCAGCGAGGTGAGGTACTGGTAGGCGAGGGGATAGCCGATGAGCGCGTTCCCCTCGGTTCCGTAACTGCGGCGGCTGAACGCGCCGAACACCGGCGGAATCCGGCCGGCCTGCACGAAGAAGGGGCGGCCGGCGAAGGGGCGCACGCGCGCGTACACCGCATAGGGGATCAGACGCTGCGCGTCCTCGGATCGCACCTCGCCGAGCAGCGCGAGCCGCGATCCGGCGCGCCACATTCCCGCGAGCGACACCCGGAACATGCGCAGCGCGTTGTGTTCGTAGTCGGTGTAGTTGAAGAACGCCGCGCCGTCACGGCTGCCGGCGGTCGCGGTCACTTCACCGCTCGCGGTGAGCTGCGCGCGCGCGCCCGCGGGGACGCAGAGCAGGAGGGATGCGGCGGCGAGGCGTCGCCAGGTAAACATGGGGTGGTATATAGTTATAGCCGTGGCCTACATCATCTGCGAACCCTGCATCGGGACCAAGGACACCGCGTGCGTGGACGTCTGTCCGGTGGATTGCATCCACCCACGCAAGGATGAACCCGAGTTCGCCACCGTCGAGCAGCTCTTCATTCACCCTGACGAGTGCATCGACTGCGGCGCATGCGTCCCGGCGTGTCCGGTAGAGGCGATCTTCGCGCTCGACGAAACCCCGGACAAGTGGAAGGGGTTCATTCCGAAGAACGCGCAGTTCTACCAGAAGTGAACGGCGGCCGGCGCGGCTGACGCGGCACCGCGCGCGGGGCGGGGCGATCCGTCTACGGCATCACCGCCGGCGTCGCGCGCGACTCGAGGTCCTTGCGCGCCAGCAGCCGCTCGGCGCGGCGCCGGTTGGCGTCGGCGGCGCGCTGCTTCTCCTCGTCGGTCTCGAGCACCAGTCCCGGGATGGGGATCCGCCGGTTGTCGCGATCGATCGCGACGAACGTCAGGTAGGCGCGGCTGGTCATCCGCCGCACGCCGGTCAGCGTCTCTTCCGAGAACACTTCCACTTCCACTTCGAGCGACGTGCTCCAGGCCGCGGTCACGCGCGCCTTCAGGATGATCAGATCGCCCACCTTGATCGGGTGCAGGAACTGCAGGCCGTCGACCGCGGCGGTGACCAGCAGGCTGCGGGTGTGGCGGTGGCAGGCAATGGCGCCGGCGATGTCGATGAGGTGCATCACCGTGCCGCCGAGGATGTAGCCCAGCGGATTGGCGTCGTTCGGCAGAACGACCTGCACCATCTCCGTCGCGGACTCCACGGCCCGCTTCGGCGCTAGTTGTCGTGGCATTTGGCGTCGATGAACGACCTGACGGTGAGGCGCAGATCCGGCGGCAGTTCCTCGTCGCGGAGCGAGCGGAGCAGCGAGACGGTGGACTCGTAGGTGCGGAGCTGCGCGACGCACCGCGGGCACTTCTGCAGGTGCGCCTCCAGCTCCGCCCGGAGGTCCGGGCGGAGCTGGCGCTCGAGATAATCGGCCAGCAGCTTGACGACCGACCCGCAGCCGCAACCCATTCAAGTACTAGAAGTCGTAGCCAATCCAGACGCTGAACTTCGGCCGGCGCAGCCAGCGGCTGCCGCTGCTCTCGCCGTCGAGCGCCGCGCGGTACGAGTACACGAGGTCCTCCCAGTCCTTGTTGAACAGCGTCCGCCACGACCAGTCGAAATGGATCGGGAAGCCGAGCGCAAAGGTCTCGAGGCCGATGCCGTAGGACGCACGGCCGTCGACCAGACGGAAGCCGGTCACGTTCTTCACCGGCCCCAGAATCGGCGTGATCTGGCCGGTGAACGGATTCTGCACGTAGTCGAGGATCGGCTGCTGGCTGATCGGCTCGCGCGTGTAGAGCCGCAGCTTGTTCTGCGCGAACTGCGAGCCGCCGAAATTCGCGAACATCACCGCGCGCAGTCCGCCGATGACGCCGAGCGGCGTGAGCGCCGCCTCGATGACGGGGAAGCGCAGTTCGGCGTTGGCGAAGAACGCCTTGTTGCCGATGAACTCGAGATACTCGTACCCGCGCAGCTCGGAGTTGCCGCCCGAATACAGGTACGACGGGTAATCGCCCCAGCTCTTGAGGCCGCGGAAACGGAACGCGAGCACGCCGTTGGTGGCCAGCCGGATGTACTTTCTCGCGTCGACGTCGGCGGTCTGCCGCGAGATGAAGCCACTCATCTTCGGCGCGTATTCGTAGCCGACCCGCAGGGTATGCCCGGAGAGCGGGCCGTACTCGCGGAACACCGTGGTCTCGCGCACGTAGGCGATGCCGAGCGGCAGCAGCTTGCCGTCGGCGAACAGGCTCCGGCCGTAGAACTGCTGCTGGTAGTCGTCGGCCACCGCCTGGAGGTCCGGGTCGTCGTAGCGCTGCTGGAACTGGATCAATCCGCCCGACAGCTCGAATCGCGCGTAGCGGTTGATCGGATAGATGCCGAACGCCGTGCCGCCGCGCGCCGTCTGCGTCGCCAGCGCGTCGTCGTGGCTGAGGAACCCGTACTGCGCGGCGTAGAACGTGCCGGCGTTGTTGGCGTAGTAGAACTGCGTCTGCGAGAAGCCCTGCAGCGCGTACTGCAGGCGGCGCGACAGGTTCAGGTACGAGAACGACAGCGTGCGGTACTGCGAGACCGACTCGGCATACAGGCTGAACTGCTGATCGCCGAGGACGTCGGTGAAGGTCACCTGCGTGCCGCCGAAGATGTCGCCGCCGCTGGTGACCCCGACATTGACCGGCGGGCGTCCTTCCAGGAACAGCTTCTCGAACCGCCCCTTCACGCGCTTGTTGCTCTCCACCAGCGTGTGGCTGAGCGGCGGCTGGAACTCGATGATCGGCCCGGGCGTGCCGAAGTCGGCGGTGGCGACGGTGTGCAGCGCTTCCTTCTGGGACGGCACCGTGTGGATGCCGTACTCCCCCTTGTAATAGGTGATGAACGCCACCCGCTGGGCCTTGCCTTCGTCCCGCAGGACCACGGGCGAGACGTTGCCGCCGAGCGCGTCGGTGTACTGCTTCAGCTCGTTGGTCTTGAGGCTGAGCGTCCACACGTTGTAGATGTTGCCGTTGCGCGCCACCTCCGGGGTGATCGGCTGGTTCGGATCGACCGCGGTCGACGGAAACACCAGCGTGTCGGCGTCGATGAACTGCGCCGCCCCTTCGTCGTGGGTGCCGAACGTGAGCTGCGTCTTCTGTCCGCTGGCGACATCGAGGCGGAACAGCTTGTCGTTGCCGCTCACCCGCGCCAGGTAGACGATCGACTTGCCGTCGGGCGACCAGGTCGGCCCGTAGTCGCCGAAGCTGTCGTTCGTCACGTTCTTGATTTCGCCGGTGTCGAGATTGATGGTGAAGATGTCGCCGACGGCGTTGCGCAGGCCGGCGAACGCGACCATCCGGCCGTCAGGGCTGATGTCGGGCGACTCCGCCATGTCGACCGACTTGATCTGATGGCGCTTCTCGATCTTCTTCGACAGGACGTTCTGGAGCACCAGCTCCTTCTGCTTCTCCTTGCGCGCGAAGTAGGCGATGCGATCGCCGACGGGGGACCACGACATCCACGGCACCGCGTTGCCGCGGAACCCTCCCGGCGTCGCGATGTACTCGAATCCGAAGCCGGTGTTGAACCCGCCGGTGAGATTGCCGATCACCTTGCTGTCCTTGGTCGACAGCAGGATGATGTCCAGTTCCTGATCCTTGCGGTTGCCGGCCGCCACGGCCAGCATGTCGCCGGAGGGGGACGGCTCGATGGAGACCACCGACACGTAATTGGTCTTCCCCCGCTTCGGCGCCAGGTCGCGCCCGTAATCCTGCGGCCGCTCCTTGTCGCGGAACGGCTTGAAGCGGTCCTTCAAGTACTTGTCGAACTGCTCGTCGAATTCATCCGGCTTCAGCTTGAAGGCTTCCTCGTAGGCGCTGTCGCCGCCGCCGATCACGCTCTTGCGCAGCGCGAAGAGGAACTGCCGCAGCCCTTCCTTCCCCCACTTCGACTCGATGAACTCGAACGCGGCGTGGCCGAGGTTGTAGGGCAGGCGGCCGTCGGCGAACTGCACGCCCTGGAAATCGCTCATCGGCGGGACGATGTCGGCGATCGCGGCGTCGCGCACCGACATCAGGTCGAACGGGTTCCAGTAGCCGGTGTTGAAGTCGGCGAGCCCCTCGTCGACCCACAGCGGCAGCCCGCGGCGCAGCAGCGTGCGGGGGATGATGTCGAATTCGAAGATGTGGGTGAGTTCGTGGGTGATCAGGCGGTAGAGCGCGTCGGACGGCTCGTCGATCGGCAGCACCATGCGATCGCGATACGGTTCGGCGAACGCGAGCACGCCTTCGGGCAGTTCGCCGGGCTCGATGTTCTGCTGCTGGAACTCGCTCGCGGTCTTGTAGAGGACCATCGGCACCTTGAACGCGAGGTCGTGCTTCAGATCCGAGCTGACCTGCTGATAGGCGCTCTCGGCGTAGCTGGCGATGCGCTCGAGGTGCGGCTCGATCTCCGGGTAGTAGTAGATCTCGAAGTGATCCGTCGTGTAGGTGTGCCACTTGAAGTGGTCGTACTTGATGCGATTCTTGTTGTAGTACGGCACGAAGGGCGTCTGTGCGCTGGCGGCGATCGTGCCCGCGACGAAGACGCTCAGAAAAGCAATGCCGAACGGCGCGCGTAAACCGCGCCAGGTGCGCGTACTCATGTCTCCACCTCGGATGGTGCCGATGTTACTGTGACTAAGACGTTTGCCGCAACGGCAGGGTCCCCGGCCAAACCGCCCGTCCGGGGCGCGCAGCAAGCCACGTGCCCCCGGCCGAGGTCGCCGCGGCCGCGAATTCCGTGATCCGGCGGCGCTCGACTGTCCCCCGCCGGCAACGGCCGGTGTCCTCCGCGCGATACAATCGAGGAATAAACCGGCATCCCGCCGGTGTTTTCCTACATGGCGTTCCGCCGTTCTTCCACCCGGGGCCAGGATCGCGGTGCCGACGACGAGTTTGCACGCGCGGCCTTGTCGCACATCGACAGCCTCTACGGGCTGGCGCTGCGCCTGACGCGCCGGGCGGCGGACGCCGAGGATCTGGTGCAGGACACGTATCTGAAGGCGTTTCGCGCGGCCCATCAGTTCGAGGCCGGCACCAACCTGAAGGCGTGGCTGTTCACGATCCTCCACAACACGTTCAGGAACGCCCGCCGCCACCAGGGGCGCAACCCGGTGGACGTGGACAGCGAGGCGGTCGAGCGGGCCGCCGGTGACGGTCCGGCCGACGAGACGCCGGAGCAGATCCTGTCCCGGCAGACGCTCGACGCCGATCTGCAGGCGGCGCTCGACGCGCTGCCGGACGGGTTCCGGCAGGCGGTCTGGCTGCGCGACGTCGAGGAGCTGTCGTATGCGGAGATTGCCCGCGTGCTCGACGTGCCGATCGGCACGGTGATGTCGCGCATCTCGCGCGGACGGCGGGCCCTCGCCGAAGGGCTGCAGGCCCGCCGCGCCCGCGCCGAGGCGCCGGCGGGGATGGGCGTGAGGAATTAGGCGTCTCATGAGCAGAACCACCCATGGCTGACCGGATCAGGAACTGCGGCGACCTCGACGAGCGGCTGACGCCGTTCGTCGACGGCGAGGCGGCGCCGGCGGAGAACGCGGCGGTGGGCGCGCATCTCGCCGCCTGCCCGCCGTGCCGGACGCAGGCGGACAACGAGCGCACGGCGCGTGATTTGATCCGCGAGCATCGCGCGGAGCTCAGTCCCCGGGCCCCGGCGGCGCTGCGCGAGCGCTGCGCCCGGCTCCGCGCCATCCCCGCCTCGGGCGCCGCGCCGCCCGGTATCGCCGCCACGCTGCGAAAATGGGCGCCGCTCTCCGTCGCCGCCACGTTAGTGCTGGCGGTGGCGGTCGTCTTCCTGCTCGGCTTGAACGACGGCGCCGAGGCGCTCGCCGCGAGCCTCGCCGTCGATCACGTGAAGTGCTTCAAGGTCAGCGTGCCCGCCGCGCCGGTCGACGCCGCCGACGAAGGACGTCAGTGGCAGCAGAAGCAGGGTTGGCCGGTGGTGATTCCGCCGGCCGCGGCCGCCGAGGAACTGCAGCTTGTCGACGTGCGCCGCTGCTACTCGAGCGACGGCCGCGCCGCGCACCTGATGTACAACTGGCGCGGCAAGCCGCTGTCGCTGTTCGTGCTGCCGCAGGACACGGGGCGCCAGCGCGCGCTGCGGAAGATCGGACAGGACGCCATCATCTGGTCGGCGAACCAGCGCACCTACGCGGTGATCGCGTCGGGCGGACCGCCGCCGCAGGATCTCACCCGCGTCGTCGCCTATTTCAAGGCTACAGCCAAGTAACGATCATGAAATCACGCTGGATCATCGCGGGCGCCGCGGCGCTCTCGCTCGGAATTCTCACGCTGCCGCTGCTGCGCGGCAGGAGCGGCGGAGGGGAGGCGATCCGTCCCGCCGCCGACAGCGTCGCCTCGAAGAGCCCGTCGTGCGATCAGAGCGGCGTCGGCACGTTCGACTTCGTGTTGAAAGACCAGCACGACGTGCCGGTGAAGATGACGGAGTTCAAGGGCAAGGTCGCGATCGTCAATTTCTGGGCGACCTGGTGCGGCCCCTGCAAGGTGGAGATCCCCGACTTCGTGAAGCTGTACAGCGAGTACAAGGACAAGGGGCTCGTCATCGTCGGCATCTCGGTCGACGACAGCCCGGAGCAGCTGCAGTCGTTCATGCAGGAGTTCAAGATGAACTATCCGGTGCTGCAGATGACGCCCGACGTCGAGACCGCGTGGGGCCCGTTCTACGGCTATCCGACGTCGTTCGTCGTGGCGCGCGACGGCTCGATCTGCACCAAGCATCTCGGCCCGGCGACGAAAGAGCAGTTCGAGAAGGAGATTAAAGCGCTGTTGTGAGGGGCGTCGGGCCCTACGACTCTTCTTCGAACTCTTCTTCGATCGGCGGCCCGACGCGGGTCGGCGGGCGAAGTGCTTCGCGATAGTCGTACAGCGGCAGCCCTGAGACGTGAACCGTGAGCGGGCACGAGGACGCCTTCTGGTCGACCACGACGGTGACCGGGCTGCCTTCGACCCCCTCACGGAACGAGAGGCGGCACCCGCAGGCCAGGCGCGCGTGAGTGAAGCCTTTCAACATCTTGCGGAATTGTACTACACGCCGATTTGGAAATTGGGAAATTTGGAAATTCGGAAATCTACGAGAAGATTTCCACATTTCCAGATTTCCAAATTCCCACATTCCGAACCCCGCCAACCGAACGGCGCGCTGCAACGTCTTATGCACGAAAGCCGACGACGTCCGCGGACACCCCGCCGCGGCCCGTCCGGACCGCGGTCTCCTCCTGACCGACTGTGACGTCGTCGGCTCGCGTCACCCGATCCGCAGGTTCGCCACCAGCGGCAGATGGTCCGACGCCATCAACGCCTGCCGGGTGCGCGGCATCTCCACGCTGACCACCTCCACCCGCCCGTCGTAATAGATGTGATCGAGGTGGACGACCGGGAAGAGACCGGGATACGTGCGGCGGCGCCGCAGGTGCTGCGAGATGTCGACGCTCTCGAACAGCGACGACAGCGTCTTGGTCGCCAGCCCCTTCATCCATTCGTTGAAGTCCCCGAGGATGATCTTCGGCCCGGTCACGCGCCGGTCGTGGACGAACGCGGCGAGCCGGCCCGCCTGATACCGCCGCTCGAGGACCGCCGTCCCCAGGTGCACGTTGTAGACGTGCAGCACGCTGCCGTTGATGTCGAGATCGGCGCGCTGGCAGTTGCGCGCCTCGCAGGTCTTCCACGACAGGTCGTAGCTGCTGTGGTGGACGATCGGATAACGGCTCAGGACGACGTTGCCGAACTGGTGCTGCCGCAGCGTCCGCACGCAGTTCATCACCCAGCCCATGCCGAGCGCGGCGCCGATCTCCTCCGCCTGCCCGGCGCCGACCGGTCCGGCGCCGATCACTTCCTGCAGCGCGATGACATCCGCGTCGATCTGGCGGAGCACGTCGACGATGCGCCCGGGGACGACGCGGCGGTCCATGCCGCGGCAACGGTGGATGTTGTAGGTCGCGATCCGGACGTCCTGTGCCGTCGACTCGGTCATGGATGAGGAGGGCGCATTATCATAGCGTGGTGCGCGAGAGGCGCGGGATACTCCTGGTGCTCGTGGCGCTGCTGCTGGCGGCGGGATGCCGCACCGAACTCCCCCCGATCCGCCAGCGCGGGGCGTGGCTGGTGATCGAGAACCAGACCAGGTCGCCGTGGCGCGACGTGACCGTCACGCTGAACTCGTACTACCGCGGCGTGTCGCCGACGCTGTCGGCCGGCGGACGCCTCGAAGCGCCGCTCGCCAGCTTCGTGACCGGGTTCGGGCAGCGCTTCAACACCTCGCGCGAGCACATCAGCCGCGTCGAAGTCCGCGCGACGGATGCCGCCGGCGCACCGGTCGCCCTGGACTGGGACGAGAACACGGGCCCGCCGCTCGTGATGGAGAAATAGCCGTGGCCAAGCTGAAGTCCGAAATCGAAGTCGCCTGTCCGTGCTGCTCGGCGATGCTCGTCATCGACACCAACCTGCAGCGCGTCATCCGCCACAGCGACCCGCCGTCGGCCGATCGCCCCGAGCTGGACGACGCCCAGCGGATCCTGGCCGAGCAGGCGGCGCGCCGCGAGGCGCTCTTCCAGAAGTCCGTCGCCGAGGAGCGGACGCGGGGGGATGCCCTCTCGAAGCGCTTCGAGGAAGCGCTCCGCCAGGCGCGCGAGGAACCGATCACCAAGCCGACGCGCGATTTCGATCTGGATTGATCCGGGCGGCGTCCCCCGCCGGCCGCCGCTCGCTCGCCGCGGCACGTGGTCACCAGTGACCCTTGGGCAGCGCGGACCACGTGTGCCGATCCTTGTAGTACAGCGGCTTGCGGCCGTCGTGCTGCCGGCGGTACGCGACGTACTTCCGGCGCAGCCGATCGATGCGGCTGTCCGACGAGTTGATCGGGCGGTGCGGCGCCTCGAGCAGCACACGCTCCGCCTTCCAGACGTTCCGCTCGGACAAGCGCCAGTCGTACTCGCCCAGCAGATCGCGGAGATCGACCACGGTGTAGCCGGTGATCCGGCCGTGATAGTCGATGTACGGCTCCACATAGCTCAGAGCGAGCGCGCGCGCCGTCCGGAACACCGGCCTCCGGCCGTGCAGGCCGGGATCCCGCGAGCGGGCGACCGCGCCCCAGCGCCCCCGCCGGCGGTAGACGAACAGGACGTGATCGAGCTCGTCGATCGACTCGAAGCTGAGAATGAGCGGCGGATAGCCGTGCTGCTCGAGAATCGTCGCGGCGGCGAGGGCCGCCTCCATGCAGTGCGCAGTGCCGTGGGCGACGACGCCGCGGAAGCTGCGGAGCGTCGCACCGCCGGGCGGCGGCTCGTCATTGTAGGGCAGCGCGTTCAGATAGCGCTGCACCAACTCGGGTGTGCGGCAGCGCCGAATGACCGCGCGCTCGCGCGTGGTGAATGCCGACCTAGCGGGCGCGGAGATCGGCAAGGATCCCATCGACCGTCCAGTCGCTGCCCGAGTACATCTTGACCAGCCGTCCCTGCGGATCGACGATCGCGGTCCGCAGGTTGTGCGTGATGCTCTGTGCCGTGTCCTGCTCGTCGATCGTCGACACGCCGAACCGCGAGGTGAGATGGTCGATCGAGGCCCGTGTCCCGGTCACGTAGCTCCACGTCTTCGGATCGGCGCCCCGCAGCGCCGCGTGCTTGCGAATCACGTCAGGCGTGTCGTGCGCCGGATCGAAACTGATGGAAACGAGATGCGCCCGCTCCCGCAGCGCCGGATCGGCGGCGATCGCGCGCTGGACGTCCGCGAAACGCCGATCCATCAAGGGACAGAAGTCCGGGAGTGGACATCTGGTGTACACGAACGTGACGGCGAGTGACTTCCCGCGCCAGTCGGAAAGTGTGCGCGCCCGCCCTTCCTGATCCACGAGCGCGTCGTCGGGGACCTGGTCGCCGGCGTTCATCACCTCCATCACGCGGACGGGACGGCTGCCGGGCGGCAGGTCGGCGTGCCCCGTCTTCTTCACGTCGTCGAGGTGGATGTCGCTGCCGGCGATCACGAGGGTGGCACTGACGAGGTCGCCGGGCTGCAGGCCGTCGAGCATCGCCGGGTTCCTGACGAAATAGGCCATGGACATGGCGGGCATGAAGCCCGGAATGTCCTCGTGCTTCACGGACATCTCGCGCCGGCCGTCGGCACGGGGCTCCCCGATACTGAGGATTTGTCCGCGCAGGGGATAGGTCCGCTGCTGCTCAGCCGGCGGACCGCACCGGGACGCGCCGGCGATGACGAAAATCACCAGGCACACGAGGGCCAGTCTGCGGCGGCGGAGCATATCTTCACTGTAAACCGCGCGGCACATATCCTGCTACATTTCGCCCGGATGGCGGCCGGCTGCGCGCGGCGGCCTGCCGCCCCAACCGTTCCGCGCGCCAGCCAGGAGTAAGTGACAGCATGGGCAGGAGACTCTACGTCGGCAACCTCCCCTATTCCGCGACGGAGGAGCAGCTAACCGAGCTGTTCGGCCAGGCCGGCAAGGTGGACAACGTGCGAGTGATGCGCGATATGGCCACCGGCCGTGCGCGCGGCTTCGCCTTCGTTGAGATGGCGACGGACGAAGACGCGCAGAAGGCCATCAGCCAGTTTCACGAGCAGCAGATGGAAGGACGCGCGCTGGTGGTCAACGAGGCGCGGCCGAAGCCGGAAGGGGGCTTCGGGGGCGGGGGCGGCGGCGGTCGCGGCCGGGGCGGCGGGGGCTTCGATCGCGGCGGCGGTGGAGGGTATGGCGGCGGCGGCGGATACGGCGGCGGGGGTGGCAAGCGCGAGCCGCGCTGGTGAATACGCGACGGACGACGGAACGGAGACGGAAGTACGTCCGGCTTCGTTCCGTCGTCCGCCTTCCGCTTTCGCCTATTCGTCGACGATCCAGCCGTCCCGCAGATGGATGATCCGGCTGCCGTAGCCGGCGTTCACTTCCGAGTGCGTCACCTGCACGATCGTCGTGCCCCCCTCGTTCAGCTTCTTGAACAGCTCCATGATTTCCTTGCCCTGGCTCGTGTGCAGGTTGCCGGTGGGCTCGTCCGCCAGGATGACCTTCGGATTCGAGATCACGGCGCGGGCGACGGCGACGAGCTGCTGCTGGCCGCCGGAGAGCTGGTTCGGGTAGAGGTCCTTCTTGCCGACGATCGCGAACTTGTCGAGGATGTCGCACACCATGCTCTCGCGCTCGGATTTCTTGATGTCGCGATACGAGAGCGGGATGTCGAGGTTCTCGTACACCGTCAGGTGATCGAGCAGGTGGTAGCTCTGGAAGACGAAGCCGATGTACTGCTTGTGCAGCTTGGCGCGCTCTTTCGCGCCGAGCCGGTGCACCGGCTGGTCGAGAAAATAGTACTCGCCGGTCCACGCGCTGTCGTGCATGCCGATGATGTGCAGCAGCGTCGACTTGCCCGCGCCCGACGGGCCCATGATCGACACGAACTCGCCGTCCTTGACGTCGACGTTGACGCGGCGGAGCACGTACGAGCGGCTCGTGCCGTGCGCGTACGACTTCTCGATGTTGCGCAGCGCAACCAGCGCGTTCGGCGCCAGCGATTCGCTCTCGGCGGCGCTGGCAGCGGCGGCCGCCGCAGGCGGCGAGCTTCGGCTGAAAAAGGACATAGTCAGGATCTCAAATTTGGAAATCTGGGAATCTGGAAATCTGAGTCAGATTACCAGATTTCGACATCTCCCCAGTTTCCACGCGGTTTCCAGATTTCCAAATTTCCCCTACTCAGCCCTGAGCGCCTCGATCGGATCCGTGCGCATGGCGCGGCGCGCAGGCACGTAGCTGGCCACCGCCGCGACGACGACGAGCAGCAGCGCGGTGGCGGCGAACGTGAGGACATCGGTCGCGCGCACACCGAACAGCAGCCGCTCGAGCGCGCGCCCGACGAGCGCCGCGCCGGCCAGGCCGAGCGCGAGTCCGGCGGCCGCGAGCTTCAGGCTTTCGCCGACGACCAGCCCGAAGATCTGCGCCTCGCGCGCGCCGAGCGCGAGCCGGACGCCGATCTCCTGCGTCCGCCTCGACACGGCATACGACAGGACGCCGTAGATGCCGACCGCCGCGAGGACCAGCGCGACGAACGCGAACACCGCGACCAGCAGCGCGTAGAAGCGTGAGCTGGCGTTGGATTCAGCGATCAACGAGTCGAGGCTCGCGAGCCCGGCGACGGCGATGTTCGGATCGACCTCTTTGATCGCGCGGCGCAGAGGTTCCGCCATCGCCGCCGGCTCGGTCGCGGTCTTCAGCACGACGTTGGTGCCCGCCTCCGGCGTGTGCCAGTAGCCCACGTAGGTCTCGACGACGTTCGCGCCGCGCGCGCCGCGGACCTGAACGTCGGCGACGATGCCGACGATCGTGAACCACGGGCCGTCGTCCGCCAGCCGGATCCGGCGGCCGATCGGATCCTCGCCCGGCCAGTGCTGCTTCGCCATCGTCTCGTTGACGACGACGGTCGGCTCGGGTTCGCGGTCCGCGAAGAGGCGTCCGCGGCGCAGCGGGATCTCCATCGCGGCGAAGTAATTCGCGCTGACCACGCGATACCAGGTCACGAGGGCGTCGGCGCTGCGGGTCGGCGCCGGACGCCCCTCGATCAGGAAGCTGGTGTCGCTGTCGCCGCCGAGCGGAATCACCGACGACAGTGCGGCGTGCGTCACGCCGGGCAGCGCCGCGGTCCGCGCCCGCACCGCGTCGTAGAACGCCACGCGCTGCGCGCTGGTGCGATAGGCGGCCGGCGGCGGCAGGACGAATCCGGCGATGACGCCCCGGGGATTGAAGCCGAGGTCGGCGCGCTGGAGCGCGAGGAAGGTGCGAATCAGCAGGCCGCCGCCGACCAGCAGCACCAGCGCGAGCGCCAGCTCCGCGACGATGAGCGCGCGCCGCGCGCGGTTGCCGCCATCGCCCGTCTGACCGCGGCCGCCCTGCTTCAGCGCGCTGGTGAACTGCTCGCGTCCGGCGTGCCATGCGGGAACGCTGCCGAACAGCAGGCCGGTGAGCAGCGTCAGCGCCGTCGCGAAGGCGAGGACGGTGCCGTCGAGCCCGACTTCGTCGATGCGCGGCGTCCCGGCGGGCGCGATGCTCTTGAGCGCCGAGACGCCCCAGACCCCCACCAGGAGGCCGAGCGCGCCGCCGGCCGCGGCGAGCATCACGCTCTCGGTGAGGAGCTGCCGGACGATCCGCCGCCGGTCGGCGCCGAGGGCGCGCCGCACCGCCAGCTCCCGCACGCGTCCGCTGGCGCGCGACAGGAGCAGGTTCGCGATGTTGACGCAGGCGATGAGCAGCACGAAACCGACGGCGCCGAGCAGCATCATCAACGCAGGACGTAAAGCGCCGACCCGCTGTTCCTGGAGCGGGACCGGATTGATGCCTTTGCCGGAGTCGGACTCGGGATGCGCCTGCTCGAGACGCGCCGCCAGCGCCGCCAGGCCGGCGCGCGCCTGTTCGATCGTGACCCCGTGCTTCAAGCGCCCGATGGTGCGGAACACCGCCGAGTTGCGCGACGGGTTGACGGGGTTCATGCGCAGGGGACGCCACAGCGCCGCGGTGCTGACGAGCCCGGGGGTGAAGGACTCCGGCATCACGCCGATGATCTCGTGGCGCTCGCCGTTGATCTGCACCGCCCGTCCGATCGCCGCCGGGTCGGCGCCGAAGCGCTGCCTCCACAGCCGATGGCTCAGGACGACCACGCGCGGCGCATTCGGGATGTCGTCGCTGTTGCGGAACGTCCGGCCGAAGATCGGCCGGCCGCCCAGCACGTCGAAGTACTCGTACGTGGTCTGCTCACCCGGCAGTGCCTCCGCGTACTCGCCGCCCGACAGGCTCGCGTTCCAGCCGCGCACGCTGGTGAGGCTCTCGAAGACGGCAGTCTCCGCCTTCCAGTCGAAGTGCTGCGACGGCCCGGTCCACTCCGTGGCCGGACCGCCGCGCGGGCGCAGGTCCTGCCACACCATCACCAGCCTCTCCGGGTCGGGATAGGGCAGCGGCCGCAGCAGCAGCGCGTCGATCACGCTGAAGATGGCGGTGTTCGCGCCGATCCCCAGCGCGAGGGTGACAACGGCCACGGACGTCAGTCCCCGCGTCTTGAGCATCAGGCGCAGCGCGTAGCGAACGTCGTGCAGCAGGCCTTTGAGCATCGAACCTCTCAGTTGCCCCGAAGGGCGGTCATCTGATCGAGCCGCGCGGCGCGGCGTGCCGGCACCCGGGGTGCCGCCGGCGCAGTCAGCGTCAGCAGGCCTGAGCCGGAGAGCGAGACCCGTGCCGCCGCCGGGGATTCACGTAATTGTTTGACAGCGCGAACGTTGCGGCTTCGCCTGGGGCGCCGTGCACGGCGTTCGATGTCCGCCGCCGGACGGTTTCCGTCCCACGGCCGCGCAGCCGGATCGCAGTTTGCGTCGTCTTATAACGAAGATATGCCGGCCGCTCCCGTCCTTCTTGCCGGGTTCCTGATGCTGCAGCAGCCGGCGGGGACGCCCCCCGCGCAAGACCTGCCGGTCTCGATCGACCGCATCCAGCGCGCGCTCGCGGCGCCGCCGGCGATCGAGCTCAAGGAGCAGAACCCGGTGTTCCGTCTGGAGGTCTTCGGCCGGAAGCCGACGATTGAAGAGATTCTCGGGGAACAGTTCTGGATCGGCCCGACGCCGTATGGCGGCATGACCCATCAGGACTACCTGAACATGGTGACGCCGAAGCTGGCGCAGCCGTACGCCGGGTTCACCGGCGGTCACCTGGTCGCGCAGGCGCTGCTGACGCTGTCCGAGCAGTGGGCGCTCAAGCAGGCCATCAAGAAGTTCCGCAGCGCCCTGACCGATCGCGAGCGCGAGGCGGCCCGCAAGGAAGTGATGGAGGCGCTCGCGGCGCTCGAGAAGGCGCGCCGCGAGGCCGGGCTCTCCTCCAGATAACAGCCGGCAGGCGCTGGAGGACCGGCCTACGTCTGCGGCCGGTTCCGCTCGCCGCCACCGTGCGTGAGCTTGCAGCGCTCGCACTTCGTCGGCGCCATCGTGTTGTCCACGTAGTGATCCACCGCGGCGAGCGACTTCAGGTAGGCGAAGAGATCCTTCAGGTCCCCGTCGGTCATGTTCCGGTAGTAGATCGTCGGCATCATCGGATCGAGCTCGCGCGAACGCACCTTGCCGGTCCGCATCGCTTCGATGAAGAGCGCCTCGGTGTAGTACGGGATGCCGTTGACGCCCGGCGTGATGTTGGCGCTGTAGACCGTTTTCCGTCCCTCGTAGGTCATCGCCGTGCCGCCGCCGAACTCCATGCCGTCGGGGCGATTCCCGCGGTCGTCGCGCGGCGAATGGCAATCGGTGCAGACCGCCACGCGCGCGATGTACGCCCCGCGCTTCTCGGGCGTCGACAGATCCGGCGTCACCGGGGATTCAACCGGACGCGGCGCCCCGTTGATCAGCCGGTTGAGCGGAAACGGAATCGCGCTTGGCGCACTCGCGTGGCGCACCGGCGGCAGCGATCGCAGGTACACGACGATGGACGCGAGGTCTTCGTCGCTCATCGCGCTGAAGTTGCCGTAGGGCATGATCGGGAACAGCGCCCGTCCGTCGTGCGAGATTCCCTCGCGGATCGCGCGCGCGAGCTGATCGTCCGACAGCTTGCCGATGCCGGTCTCGGGATCCGGCGTCAGGTTCTGCGCGGTGAGGAACGGCGCGCCGTCCGGCGCCCAGTTGCGTCCGGTCAGTTCCTGGCCGGCAGGCACGCGCAACCCGCCTCCCGACACGTCCAGCGGAGAATGACAGAGGACGCACGGCGCCGTCCCGCTGGTCACGAGGTACCTGCCCCGTTCCATGCGCGCCGGCGTCGGCTCGAACCGGCGGTCGGTGAGCGGCCGCGCCTTGGGGCCGATGAACGGGCGCACGCCGACCAAGAGCGGCAGCCCGATGACGACGACCGCGGCGAGGAGGCCGAGAACGACGAGTACCGCCTTCTTCAACGCGTCCCCTTGTCTGCCATGAAGCGTTCGACGGCGTCGAGCGTCCGGGGCACGGCGCGCGACAGGTTTTCCAGCCCGCTCTCCGTCAGCAGGAACGAGTCCTCGATGCGCACGCCGATGTCCTTGTACTTCTGCACCGCGGCGCGAACTCCTGCGGCGAAGGCGGCGTTCTCGGCGGTCTTCGGCAGGTTCTCGAGCGCCGCTTCACGGATGTAGATTCCCGGCTCGATCACGAAGGTCATCCCGGCGGCGAGCGGCTTCCCGCGGACGCCGACGTCGTGCACGTCATGGCCGATCCAGTGGGTCACGCCATGGGTCGCCCAGATCTTGAACTGGTTGCCGGCGGGCTCGGTGACGAGGCCGAGCTTCACCAGCCCGGCGCGAAGGACCTCGTCGCAGGCGTTCTGAATGTCCTGCGTGCGCGCGCCGATCTTCGCCGCCTTGATACCCGCTTCCTGCGCCGCATGGACGATCTCGTAGATCTGGCGCTGCTCCGGCGTGAACCGGCCGTTGACCGGATAGGTGCGCGTGATGTCGACCGTCAGCCCCTGATAGTTGGCGGCGGCATCGACGAGCAGCAGGTCGCCGCTCTGCATCTGCCGCGACGACTTGTTGTAGTGGAGGATGGTCGCGTTCGGGCCGCTGCCGACGATCGAGGGGTACCCCCAGCTCATCGCGCCGTTGCGCAGGTACACCTCTTCGATGGCGGCTTCGACTTCGTACTCGTACTTGCCCGGCGCGGCGGCCCGCATCCCCGCCTTGTGCGCCTCGCCGGAAATGAGTGCGCTCTTGCGGATCAGGTCCTGCTCGTAGGGCGTCTTGATCTGCCGCAGTTCGCTGAGCACCGGCGTCGCGTCCTTCACCTGGAACCCGAAGAACCGCTCGCGCAGGCGGGCGGCGAACTGGCGGGCGGGACCCGGCGGATCGGTGAGGTTGCGCTGCGGCTCCAGCAGCAGCGACAGCGTGGCGATCGGCCGGTCCTGGTTCGACAGCGCGCCGGCGACGAACCCTTCGAACTGGTTGAGCGTCATGACCGCGGCGATCCCGCTCTGCGCGGCCGCTTCCGCGGGCGTCAGGCTGTGCCCGTTCCAGTGCTCGCGGCGGGCGTCGGCCTCGCGGATGAAGAGCACTTCCTTGCGCGCGGCGTTGCCCGGCATGAGGACGAGGATCGTGTCCTCCTGATCGATGCCGGTGAGGTAGAGCAGATTGCTGTCCTGGCGGTACTCGTAGTTGACGTCGGTGGAGTAGACGCGCTCGGGCGCGCTCCAGAAGATGGCGAGGGCGTCGGGGCCGAGCCGTTCCATGGCGCGGCCCCGGCGGGCCTTCAAGTCGTCCTGCAGCGGACCCGCCGCCACGGCGGACGCCGCCCCCGCGAGGCACACGAGTGCCAGCGCCATCCGTCTCACATGGCTGTGCATGAGCAGGATGTTACCAAGCTTCGGCGGCATTTGCCGGCGCCGGAGCGCCATTCGCCGGAAACCGCCCACCGGCGGGCCGGCGGCTGCGTAATCTGACGGTGAGAGGAACGCAGGCATGACTACTCGCATCGCCCTTCAGCTGAACGCCGCCGTCGGGCTCGCCAGCGCGATGGCGGCCGGTGCGTTGATGTCCCTCTGGTGGACCCGGCCGGACCCGGTGCTCTCGGCGGTGGCCGACCGCGACTACGGCGCGCTCGCCGTGGTGCTGGTCGCGCAGGTCGCCGGCTGGTTCCAGGCGCTGTGGCGGTTCCTGTGATGATGTGCGGAATCCGGCCGACACGCGAAGCATTACCGAGAGGCACGACGATGGGTGACGGACCGGGACCGCGGGTGCAGACGGGAGCCATCACCGCCGGCGCGGTGGTGCTGGCGGTCGGGTTCGCGATGCTGCTCGATACGACGGGCGCGGTGGACGTCAAAGCGGGACGGCTGATTGGTCCGTTCGTGCTCATCGCCATCGGCGCTTCGATCGTGCTCGGCTCGTACAGCCGCGTCGGACACGGCGACGGCCCGGTGCCCGGGAAGATCCGCGAGGCTCGCGCTCAGGGATGGTTCGGCGGCGTCTGGCTCGTGGGGCTGGGCTGCTGGATCCTGATCTCGCAGGCCAACGTGTTCGGACTCACGTTCGCGACGTCCTGGCCGCTCCTGTTGATTCTCGTCGGCGCGCTGATCGCGATTCGAGGCTGGCGATGACCATGTCCCCCGCACCGCCCGCGGCGCGTCGCGGCCCGAGCGCGCAGGTCCTCTTCGGTCTGATGATCGTCGCCCTCGGCGTGCTGTTCACGCTCGACAACCTCGAGGTGCTGAACGCGCGCGACTACATCCGCTACTGGCCCGCCGGGCTCGTCGCGGTCGGGTTGCTGAAAATCGTTCAGGCGCGCAGCAGCGGCCACGGATGGGTGAGCGGGCTGATCTTCATCGGCGTCGGCGCCTGGATGCTGCTGAACGGCATCCTCTACTTCACCATCAACGTGCGCGATCTGATGCCGCTGCTGCTCGTCGCCCTCGGCGGGTACATGGTGTGGCGCGGATTCGGCGGACGGCGCCGCGATCCGGCCGAGGCGGCGTCCGACGGGCAATCGAGCTTCAGCGCCTTCGCGATCATGGGCGGCGTGTCGCGGCGCAGCAGCTCGCAGGCGTTCGTCGGCGCGGACCTGACGGCGGTGATGGGCGGCTGCGAGATCGACCTGCGCCAGGCCTCGATCCCGCCGGGGCGCGAGGCGGCGATCGAGGTGTTCGCGTTCTGGGGCGGCATCGACATCAAGGTGCCGGACGACTGGACGGTGGTGACACGGGTGATGCCGTTGATGGGCGGCGTCGAGGACAAGACGCGCGCGCCGCAGGGCGGCCCGCTCAAGCGGCTCGTCGTCCGCGGCGTGGTGATCATGGGCGGCGTCACGATCAAGAACCGCGGCGATCGGCTCGAGCAGCAGCCGGTCGCCTAGCGCATGCACCCGATCCTGGCGCGCCCAGGGACTCTCGCGGCCTACATCGCGATCTGGGTGCCGCTCGGCGCCCTGCTCGCGGGGCTGCTGGCGGTGCAGGGGGTGTTTGCCTGGGGCACGGCCGCCGCGGTCGCCATCCCGCTGGCCATCTCCTACGGATTCCTCTGTCTGTCGGCGTGGTACGTGACCGGCGGTTCGCCGGTGGATCGGACCGGCGCGCTCCGCGTCGCCGCGACGGCGACGATGTCGGCGTTTCTCTCGAGCGCGGTCTGGCTGCTGATCGCCCGCGCGTGGCTCGGATTGATCGCGTCGTTCGGCCGCGGCGACCTCGCCGGCTCCTTCCGCGCCGCCGCCCCGACCCTCTTCGGGTTCGGCTTTCTGCTCTATCTGCTGGCGATGGCGGTGAGCTATCTCGCGGCGGCCTTCGCGGTCTCGCGGGACGCCGAGCGGCGCGGCCTCGAGCTGCAGGTGCTCGCGCGCGAGGCCGAGCTGCGCGCGCTGCGATCGCAGATCGATCCGCATTTCCTGTTCAACAGTCTCCAGTCGATCAGCGCGCTGACCACCGCGGAGCCGGCGGCGGCGCGGCGCATGTGCCTGCTCCTGGCCGACTTCCTGCGCGAGACGCTGGCGCTCGGGGCGCGCCGCCGGATTGCGCTGTCGGCCGAGCTGGCGCTGGTCCGCAAGTTCCTGTCGGTGGAGCAGGTGCGCTTCGGCGATCGGCTGCAGGTGGACATCGAGAGCGAGCCGGCGGCGGACGCGCTGCCGGTGCCGCCGCTGCTGCTGCAGCCGCTGGTCGAGAACGCGGTGACGCACGGCGTGGCGCACGTGCTCGACGGGGGCATCGTCCGCGTGCGCGCCCGGCGGCACGGCGCCGGGCTGGCGATTACGGTCGATAATCCCTGCGATCCCGATCGTCCGCCGGGGCGGGGCACCGGCCTCGGCCTGCGCAACGTGCGCGAGCGCCTCGACAGCGCCTATGGCGGCGAGGCGTTCCTCGCCACCGAGGAGCGCGACGGCCGGTTCGTCGTCAGAGTGGAGATTCCGTCGCATGAGTGACACGCTGCGCGTCGTGATCGTGGACGACGAGCCGCTGGCGCGCGCGGTGCTGCGCGAATACGCCGCGGCGGACCCCGGCCTCGAGATCGTGGCGGACTGCGCCAACGGCTACGAGGCCGTCAAGGCGGTGGCGGAGCACACGCCGGATCTGGTGCTGCTCGACGTGCAGATGCCGAAGCTGGACGGCTTCGAAGTGCTGGAGCTGCTCGGCCGCGACCAGCCGGTGATCTTCGTCACCGCCTACGACCAGTACGCGCTGCGCGCCTTCGAGGTGCACGCCGTCGACTACCTGCTCAAGCCGTTCAGCGCCGAGCGGTTTCAGGAGGCGATGCAGCGCGCGCGCGAGCGGCTGCGGGCCAGGGCGGCGCTGCCGCTGGAGGACCTCGTCCGCGACGCGAAACCGCGCAGCGGGCCGGCGGAGCGGATCCTGATTCGCGACGGCGCCAACGTCCACGTGCTGCCGGCCGACTCGATCGACTACGTCGAGGCGCAGGACGATTACGTCGCGTTCAAGTCGGGCGGCAAGCAGTACCTGAAAGATCAAACGCTCGCCGCGGTCGAGGCGATGCTGGATCCGGCGCGCTTCGTGCGCATCCACCGGTCGTTCATTCTCAACGTCGATCGGATCGCCAAGGTGGAGCTGTATGCGAAAGACAGCCGGATGGCGACGCTGCGCGACGGCACGCGGCTGCCGGTCAGCCGGGCGGGGTACGCGCGGTTGTCGGAGCTGCTGTAGCGAGGAGCGAGGATCGAGGTTCGCGGTTCGAGTGCGGAACCGGCTAGGTCAGTGTGAGACTGACCATGAACAGCATCCCGGTCGCGGCGGCGGCGCCAGCGGCGATTTGGCGGTGCTTCGCACGGCGGAGGCCGTGGAGCACCTGCTGAAGGCGTTCGAGCAGGTGTCGCAGCGGGAGGGCGCCGGGATCGTCGACGACGTGCAGCCGGACGGCCGCATCGAGTTGCGTGTCGAGTTCAGCGCAGGAGGCGATCGCGATCGCGACTTGCCGGAGCGACCAGCGTGGCGCGCGCACGACCTGTCCCTCGGCCACGTTCGAGGGAATCGAGATCGCGGCGCGGCGCATTTGAGCGATCAGGCCGTACGCTCTCGGTCGGGGAACGTGCTCGTGAGCCGGTAGGTCTCTGCGACGGCTTGCATGCCGACTCGCCACGCATCCAGGTCGCGAAAACTCTTGATGTCGCTCACATGCCTCGCCCCTCGCCGGGTTGACATCCGCTGCTCACGTAGTTAACTATCTAGTTAGTTAATTCCCATGCCCCGTCCCAGGCGCGCCGCCGCCGACTCCCGCCACCGCGTCTTCGCCGCCGCCGCGGCCGAGTTCGCCGCGCGCGGCTACGCCGGCGCCAACATGGACCGCATCGCCCGCGCCGCCCGGCTCAACAAGGCGATGATCTACTACCACTTCGACAGCAAGGCCGCGCTCTATCGCGCCATCCTGCGCGACATGTTCGACGCCGTGCGCCGCGACGTCGCGCAGGTCGTCGCCTCGCCCGACCCCCCCGACGACAAGATCCGCCGCTACGTCGAGGCGATCGCCCGCGCCGCCGAAGCCCGGCCCCATTTCCCGAAGATCTGGCTGCGCGAGCTGGCCGAGGGGGGGGAGCACGTCGACGCCGCCACCGTCGAATACATCCGCGACGTGCTCGCGGCGCTCGGCGCCATCGTCGCCGAGGGCTGCCGCCGCGGCCGCTTCCGTCCGGTCAACCCGATGGTGCTGCAGGGCGGCATCATCGCGCCGCTGATGTTCTTCCTCGCGTCGGCGCGGCTCCGCCGGAAACTGGAGCGCGCCGCGCCGTCCGCGCGCCTCGCCGTCTCGCGCGACGACCTCGTCGCGCACGTCCAGCGGCTCACGCTGGCCCAGCTCGAAGGAAAGATCGCATGAGCCATCGACTCTCGACCGCCGTGTTCCTGGTGTTCGCCGCCATGTCCGCGCTCGCATGCACCCGCGGCAACGGTGCGGCGGCGCCGCGCGCCTCGGGCTACGTCGAAGCGACGGAGGTGCGCGTCGCGGCCGAAGTCGGCGGACGGCTCCTGGAGATGAAGGCCGCCGAAGGGGCGCGGGTCGCGGCCGGCGACGTCATCGCCCGCATCGACACCGCCGACACCGAGCTGGCGCTGCGGCGCGCCCGGGCGGAGCGCGCCCAGGCCGAGGCGCAGCTGGCGCTGCTGCGCGCCGGCTCGCGCGCCGAAGACATCCGGCAGGCGTCGGCACAGGCGCAATCGGCCCAGGCGGAGGTCCGCGGCGCGCAGGCGGAGGTCGACGCCGCGGCGCAGGACCTCGAGCGCTTCGAAGGGCTGCTGCGCGCCAGCGCCGGCTCGGTCAAGCAGCGCGACGATGCGCGGACGAGGCGGGACGTGGCGGCGGCGCGGCTGCGCGCCGCGCAGGAGCGCGCCCAGGCTGCGGCCGACGCGCTGGCGCGCGTGCGCGCCGGCGCCCGGCCGCAGGAGCTGGACGCCGCCCGGGCGCGTGTCGCCGCCATCGACGCGCAGATCGCCTCGCTGCAGAAGAACGCCGGCGACGCCGTCGTCAAGGCGCCGGTGAGCGGCGTCGTGACGGCGAAGCTGCTCGATGCGGGAGAGATGGCCGCCCCGCGTGCGCCTCTCGCCGTCATCACGGACCTCGATCATGCGTGGGCCAACGTCTACGTGGACGAGCGCCTGGTGCCGACGCTGAAGATCGGGCAGGCCGCCGCGATCGTCACCGACGCCGGGCAGCGGCTCGCCGGCACCGTCACCTTCATCTCGCCGAAGGCAGAATTCACGCCCCGCAACGTCCAGACCGCCGAGGAGCGATCCAAGCTGGTCTACCGCGTGAAGATCACCGCAGACAACCGCGAGGGGATCCTCAAGCCCGGGATGCCGGTCGAGGCGGAGCTGCGATGAGCGCGGACGCGATCCGGTTCGCGGGCGTCACCCGCCGCTACGGCGCGGTGACGGCGCTGAATGCGATCTCGTTCGACGTCGGCCCGGGGGAGATGTTCGGCCTGATCGGGCCCGACGGTGCGGGCAAGACGACGACGATCCGCCTGGCGGGCGGGCTGCTGCGCCCCGACGGCGGCACGATCCGCATCTTCGGCCGCGACCCGATCGGCGAGCATCGCGCGATCACCGCCGACGTCGGCTATCTGTCGCAGCGCTTCAGCCTCTACGGGGATCTCACGATCGACGAGAACATCGCGTTCTTCGCCGAGATCCACGGGGTGCGCGGCTACGGCGCGGCGCGCGATCGCCTGCTGCAGATGACCCAGCTCACGGCGTTCCGCGGCCGCCGGGCGGACCGGCTGTCGGGCGGCATGAAGCAGAAGCTCGCGCTCGCCTGCACGCTGGTGCACGAACCGCGGCTGCTGCTCCTCGACGAGCCGACGACCGGCGTCGATCCCGTGTCGCGGCGGGAATTCTGGAAGCTGCTGTCGGAGTTCCGATCGCGCGGCCTGACCATCGTGATGGCGACGCCGTACCTGGACGAGGCGGAGCGCTGCGCGCGCGTCGCGCTGCTGCACGAGGGGCGGCTGTTGGCGATCGACGAGCCGGCGTCGCTGCAGGCGCGGCTCGGCGGTCAGATGCTGGAAGTGATTGCCGACGCGCCGCGGCCGCCGCTCGACGTGCTGTCGCGGGCGCGCGGAGCGATCGACGTGCAGTCGTTCGGCGACCGCGCCCACGTCCGCCTGCAGTCGGCCGATCCGGCGGAGGCCATCGCCGCCGTGGACAGCGCGCTGCGCGCCGCCGGCATTCAGCCGGTCGGCATCCGTCCGGTGACCGCCTCGCTCGAGGACGTGTTCATCGATCTGATCGCAACCTCCAGGTGACCGCCATGAGACACGCGTCCGTCCTCTGTCTGTGCCTGCTCGTGCCGGCGGCTGCCGCCGCACAGACCTCGACATCCGCTCCGCTGACGCTGGACGAAGCGATCGCGCACGGGCTGGCCAACAGCCAGCGGCTCGCCGAGCTGCAGTCGCGCGCCGAGGCGGCGGACTTTGCCATCGCCGGACGCCGCGCCGCGGAGCGGCCGCTGGTGGCGCTGCAGGGGGGATACACGCGCACGAACCACGTCGACGAGTTCGCGATCGCGCTGCCGGGCCGCGCGCCGCAGGTCGTCTACCCGGACATTCCCGACAACTATCGCGCGCGCCTCGATCTGCAATGGCCGATCTACACCGGCGGACGCGCCGACGCGCTCGAGCGCGCGGCGCGGGCCGAGCGGAGCGCCATCGCGAGCGACGTCGACGCCGCGCGGGCCGATCTGCGGCTCGAGATCACCCGCGCGTACTGGGCGGCCGTCACCGCGGGCGAGACCGAAGCGGTGCTGCGCCGGTCGCTCGAGGCGGTCGACGCGCACGTCAGCGACGTGCGCGCGCGCCTGGCCGCCGGAGTGGTGCCGCCGAACGACGTCGCCTCCGCCGAGGCGCAGGCCTCGCACCAGCGGCTGCTCGCGCTCGAAGCGGCCAACCAGCGCGCCATCGCCGAGGCGGATCTGGCGCGGCTCACCGGGCGCGACACCGTCACCGTGGCGCCCGCCGCCGCAGCGGATCGCCCCGCCGCGCCGGCGCTCCCGGCGACCGCGGCGCTGGTCACCGAGGCCCTGCGGGCGAGGGCCGAGCGGCACGGGCTCGAGCAGCGGGCCGCGTCGGCCGACGCCCGCGCCGCTGCGGCGGCGGCGGCCGGCCGTCCGCAGATCGGCATCGGCGGCGGCTACGACTACGCCCGGCCGAATCCACGCATCTTCCCGCGCGCGCGCGACTGGAAGACCGCGTGGGACGCGTCTTTCAACGTGTCCTGGACGCTGTGGGACGGCGGACGGCGCGCCGCCGAGCACGGCGAAGCCTCCGCCGCAGCCGCGGCGCTTCGCACCCGCGTCACCGAGTTCGACCGGCAGGTCACCTTCGAGGTGCGGGCGCGCGCGCTGGAGCTCGAGTCGAGCCGCCAGGCGGTCGTCGCCGCGGACGACGGCGTCCGCGCCGCGGTCGAGGCCGAGCGCGTCGTCGGCGAGCGCTACCGGGCGGGCGTGCTCACGAGCACGGAAGTGCTCGACGCGTTGATCGCGCGGCTGCAGGCCGAGCTCGATCGCACGCGCGCGATCGCCGGCGTCCGCCTGGCGGAAGCGCGGTTGGAGAGGGCCGTTGGCCGCAAGTGAACCGGCGGCGATCGCCGTCCGCGATCTGACCCGCCGCTTCGGCGGGTTCGTCGCCGTCGATCGGGTGAGCTTCGACGTGCGCCGCGGCGAGGTGTTCGGCTTCCTCGGCAGCAACGGCGCGGGGAAGTCCACCACGATCCGCATGCTGTGCGGGCTGTTGAAGCCGACATCGGGAACGGCGCTGGTCGGCGGCGTCGACGTCACGCGCGATCCCGAAGGGGTCAAGCGCCGCATCGGCTACATGTCGCAGCGCTTCTCGCTGTACGAGCTGCTGACCGTCGACCAGAACATCAGGTTCTTCGGCGGCGTGTACGGCCTCGACGCCGCGAAGCTGGAGGCGCGCCGCCGCTTCGTCATCGAGATGGCGGGGCTCGCCGGACGCGAATCGACGCTGGCGCGGGATCTCGCCGGCGGCTGGCGGCAGCGGCTCGCGCTCGGCTGCGCCATCCTGCACGAGCCGGCGATTCTGTTCCTGGACGAACCGACCGGAGGCGTGGATCCGCTCTCCCGGCGCCAGTTCTGGCGGCTGATCGACGCGCTCGCCTCGGATGGCGTGACGGTGCTCGTGACCACGCACTACCTGGACGAGGCCGAACGCTGCCACCGCGTCGCGCTGATTCACGCCGGACGCCTCGCGGTGATCGGCACGACCACGGAAGTGAAGCAGATCTTCGCCGGACGTCCGATCGTCGAAGTGCGTGCCGCCGACTCGGTCGAGGCGATGCGTGTGCTGGATGGGCTGCCTGACGTGGAGAAGACCAGCCTGTTCGGCACCGCGGTCCACGCCGTCCTGCGCAGCGCCGACGTGACGCCGGGGCGCGTGGAACAGCAGCTCGCGCGCGCCGGGGTCGCCGTCGAGGGAATCGCCGCCGTCGCGCCGTCGCTCGAGGACGTCTTCCTGGACGTCATCGATCGCAGCGAACGAGCGGCAGCGGCGGAGCCGTCCGCGCAGCCCGGGAAGCCAGGCCCCTCGCGACACCCATGACCAGAGCGCTGGCGGTCTATCGGAAGGAGCTGCGGCAGATCTCGCGCGATCGGCGCACGCTCACGACGATCATCTTCGTGCCCGCCTTCTTCCTGCTGCTCTACGGCTACGCGCTCAACTGGGACATCCGCCACATCGCCCTGGCGGTGCAGGATCGCGACGCGACGCCCGAGAGCCGCGCGCTGGTCTCCGCCTTCGTCAACTCGGGCTACTTCGATCGCGTGGCGGACGTGTACGCGCCGGAGGAGCTCGATCGCCTGCTCGATCTGAACCGCGCCCGGGCGGCGCTGGTGATCCCGGAAGGGTTCGGCCGCGACCTCGCCGCCGGACGCGCGCCGCAGGTGCAGATGATCATCGACGGCGACAACGCCAACACCGCGACCACGGTGATGGGCTACGCCGGCAACATCGCCCGCGGCGCCGGCGCCGCGCTGGCGCCCGGTTCGGTCCCGGCGGCGCTCATCGCCGTGGAGCCGCGGATCTGGTACAACCCCGAGCTGCGCAGCACGCTCTTCCTCGTTCCCGGGCTGATCGCCTACATCCTGATGATCACCGCGGTGATCTCCACCGCGCTGTCGATCGTCCGTGAGAAGGAGAGCGGCACCATCGAACAGGTCCGCATGGCGCCGATCGACACGTTCTCGTTCGTGGTCGGCAAGAGCATTCCCTATTTCTTCATTTCGCTCGCCTCCGCCGGGCTGATCATCGGCGCCGCGATGCTCCTCTTCGGCCTGCCGATGCGCGGCAACTGGCTCGCCCTGCTGCTGGCGCTGTCGCTGTTCATCGCCGGCGCGCTCGGCACCGGGCTGCTGATCTCCACCGTCGCCGACACGCAGCAGGTCGCCTTCCAGGCCGCGATGCTCACGTCCTTTCTGCCGACGCTGATGCTCTCGGGATTCATCTTCCCGATCTCGAGCATGCCGCACGCGCTGCAGGTGATCACGTACGGGGTGCCCGCGCGCTACTTCCTGATCGCGCTCCGCGGCATCGTCCTCAAGGGGACGCCGCTGCAGCTTCTCTGGCCGCAGATGCTGGCGCTGTCCATCTACGCGCTGGCCATGCTCGCGCTCGCCGCGGTGCGCCTCGCCCGGGAGAGGCACTGATGCAGCGCCTGCGCCGCCTCGTGTGGAAGGAGTTCCTCGAGCTGCGCCAGAACCCGCGGCTCTTCGGCATCGTCATCGTCGCGCCGATCATCCAGTTGACCATGCTCGGCTACGCGGCGACGACGGATGTCCGGGACGTGCCGGTGATCGTGGCGGACGGCGACCGTTCACCGGCGAGCCGCGACCTCATCGCACGGTTCGAGGGGTCGGGGAACTTCACGGTGATCGGCGCGGTGACGACCGTGCGCGAGGTGGATCCGTTTCTCCAGCGCGGCGATGCCTGGCTGGCGCTGGCGATCCCGCCGGGATACGGCGCCGCGGTGGCGGCCGCCGAGCCGGTGTCGCTGCAGCTCGTCGCGGACGGCTCGGACTCGAATTCGACGACGGTGGCGCTCGGCTATGCGACGGCCCTGGTGGGGGAGTACGCCGCGGCGGCGGCCGGGCTCACGACGGCGGCGCCGGTCATCGATCTGCGCGTGCGCGTGTGGTTCAACCCCCAGTTGGAGAGCCGCTTCTTCATGATCCCCGGCGTGCTGGCGCTGCTGCTGTTGCTCGTCACCGCCAACCTGGCCGCCATGGCGATCGTCCGCGAGAAGGAGCTGGGCACGCTGGAGCAATTGAACGTGACGCCGCTGCGCCGCTGGGAGCTGATCGTGGGCAAGCTGCTGCCGTACGGGGTGATCGCGTTCATCGACGTGCTGCTGGTGACCGCCGTCGCGGTGCTCTGGTTCGAAGTCCCGTTCCGCGGCAGCTTCGCGCTGCTGCTCGGCACGAGCATGCTGTACGTGATCTGCACGCTCGGTCTCGGCCTGCTGATCTCGACGATCTCCGACACGCAGCAGCAGGCGATGATGACGGCGACGTTCTTCTTTCTGACGCCGATGATCTACCTGTCGGACTTCATCTTTCCGATCGAGAACATGCCGCGGGTGATCCAGTACGCGACGTACGTGATCCCGCTGCGCTACTTTCTGGTGATCGTCAGGGGCATCTTTCTGAAGGGGATTGGACTCGACCTGCTGTGGCCCCAGGCCGCGGCGCTCGCCGCCTGGGGTGGCGTGGTCCTGACGCTCGCGGTCGCACGGAGCCACAAGCGCACGGGGTGACCGCCCCGGACCCCGGCGGCGGGGCGTACCCCTGAGGCGCTCCCCCCACCGCAACTTTACCGTTTACTTTAACGGTAAAGCCGGATATGACGTTCCCTCCATTCAGGAGGCGACATGTCCAATTCGCAGTGCGGCGCGTTCCGGGTCCCTGCAGTGCTCCTCGCGGCGCTCCTGTTTGCGGGAGCTGCGTCGGCGCAGACAGTCACGGGAACGATGTCGGGCTCGGTCGTCGATCAGCAGGGGCGGGTCATTCCCGGTGCGACGGTGACGGTCCGCAACGAAGCCACTGACGAGACGCGGACGACCGTCAGCGGTGCCGACGGGGACTTCCTCGTCACCAACCTGCAGCCCGGCCAGTACACCCTGCGCATCGCGCTGCAGAGCTTCCGCACCCTCGAGCGCAAGAACATCGTCCTCAGCGCCGGCGAGCGCCTCGCGGTCGCGAACCTGACGCTGGAGATTGGCAACGTCGGCGAGACCATCACCGTGGAGTCGCGCGGCACCTACGTCAACACCGCCGAGACGCAGCACAGCGGCCTGATCACCGCCAAACAGATCGAGCAGATCCAGGTGCTCGGCCGCGACGTGACGTCGATCATGCGGCTGCTGCCGGGCGTCCGCTACGAGAACACGGTCGATTCGCTGGGCATGAACTTCGGCACGTCGGTGCCGAACGTCGGCGGCGCGCGGCGGGACTGGAGCAACGTCATCACCGACGGCGTCATCTCCAACGAGGTGGGGAACAGCGGCCTGATGGCGCAGCAGATCAACCTCGACGCGGTGGCGGAAGTGCGGGTGCTGCTGAACTCCTATCGCGCGGAGTACGGCCGCGCCGGCGGCGGCCAGGTGCAGATCGTCACCAAGAGCGGCAGCTCGAATTACGCCGGCAACCTCTACTACTACGTCCGCAACGAGGCGTTCAACGCCAACTCGTTCTTCAACAACCGGAACAACATCAAGAAGCCGCGCTACCGGTTCAACACCTACGGCGCCAACCTCGGCGGCCCGGTTCCCGGGGTGAGCAAGAAGCTGTTCTTCTTCTACTCGTTCGAAGCGCCGCTGGTGAACCGCCCCGCGGACGCGCGGAACTGGACGATGCCGACCGACGCCGAGATGCGCGGCGACTTCTCGCAGACGCTCGACGCGCAGGGGCGCCTGATCTTCATCCGGGATCCGCAGTCGGGCGCGCCGTGCAACGCGGTCACGGGGGGGCCTGGATGCTTCCCCGGCAACATCATCCCCGCCAATCGCATCAACCCGAACGGCCGCGCGCTGCTCAACATGCTGCCGCGCGCCAACAACTTCGATCGCACGTTCACCCGCGGGCAGTTCAACTACACGACCCAGGAGAATGCCGAGAACCCGAAGCTGAACAACATCGCCCGCGTCGACTGGCGGCCGACCAACGCCGACAGCTTCTATTTCACGTTCAAGGACTGGTACTCGGATCAGCGCGGCAGCGAAATCACCGCCGGGCCCGCGAAGTGGGGCTTCTTCAACACGCACTACCTGAACACGGACCGCGGCGCGAGCGCGAACTACACGAAGATCCTGCGGTCGAATCTCGTTGCCGACGTCGACTTCGGCACCCGTCAGCAGACCGAGCAGTTCTATCCGCTCACCCAAGCCGACTGGGACCGCATCGACCGCACCAAGGTCGGATTCACGCTGGGGCAGTTTCATCCCGAGCTGAATCCGCGCAACGTCATTCCCAAGGTCACCTTCAACGTGCCGAATTCGCCGAACTTCACCTTCGACAACCGGCTCGTCGATCAGGGAGAAGCCTGGCTGACGTCGGTGCGCGGCAACCTGACCTGGATTCGCGGCCGCCACTCGATCAAGAGCGGGATGTACTTCGAGGAGTCGCGCAACTCCGAGGGGAACGGCGGGGTCGGCGCCGGCCCGTGGGCGGGCCAGTTCGCCTTCAACACCGACGTGAACAATCCGTTCGACACCAACCACAGCTATGCCAACGCGCTCATCGGCTCGTTCAACAACTACACCGAGATCGACGCGTTCTCCGAGGTCAAGGGGCGCCGCAACATCGCGGAGTTCTACGTCCAGGACACGTGGAAGGCCTCGCGGCGGCTGACCTTCGACTACGGCGTGCGGTTCCTGTGGTACACGCCGTGGTGGTCGACCCAGCCGGCGGCGGTGTTCGTGCCCGAGCGCTACGACGCGTCGAAAGTGGCGCGCCTGTACCAGCCGGCGCGGGTCAACGGCGTCAACGTCGCGCTGGACCCGGTCACCGGACAGACGCTGCCCAACATCTTCGTCGGCACGTTCGTGCCGAACAGCGGCGATCGGTACAGCGGCATGGTGACGAACGACGAGCCGAACTATCCGAAGGGATTCCGCGACAGCCAGGGGATCGAGCCGGAGCCGCGCCTGGGCGTGGCGTGGGACCTGGACGGCGGCCGGACGGCGCTGCATGCCAGCGCCGGCCTGTACCACAACCCCCACGTGAACGCGAACGGCATGGACGCGATGGCACGCAACCCGCCGGCGCAGAACACGCCGAGCATCATCTACGGGACGATGGACACGCTGCTGGCGGTGGGGGCGCAGGGCGCGTTCGCCAACCGGCCGAGCGCGGTGTTCGGGATCGAGCGGGACGCGAAGACGCCGAAGAGCTACAACTACTCGGCGGGCGTCTCGCGCGAGCTTGGCTGGGGGACCGTGCTCGACGTGACCTACGCCGGCTTCCAGATGCGCAACGGCGAGATGGAGACCAACATCAACCCGGTGCCCGACGGCGCGCGGTTCGTCGACGTCAACCCGCAGAACGCCGATCCCCGGAACCCGGCGACGGCCAAGCCGGCCGAGTTCCTGCGGCCGTATCTCGGGTACCAGGCCATCACCATCCGCTCGCACTTCGGCCGCGCGCACTACAACTCGCTGCAGGTGCAGCTGAATCGCCGGTACATCCGCGGCCTGCAGTTCGCGGTGGCCTATACGCTCGCGAAGACGGTGAGCGACGGCACCAGCTTCAACCCGCTTCGCCCCGGCAAGGCCTGGAACGAGAGCCCGGACGGCGCGACCCAGTTCCACAACCTGATCGTCAGCTACACGTGGGACGTGCCCGGCGGCAGCCGGTTGTGGAACAACGCGCTGACGCGCGGTCTGCTCGACGGCTGGCAGGTCTCGGGGGACACCGCGCTGGTCAGCGGCGACTGGTCGGGGGCGAGCACCAGCACCACCGACAACGTCGATTTCACCGGCGGCGATGGCGGCACGCGGCCGAGGATCACCGGCGAGGTCCGCTGCACCAGCGGCAACTGCGATCCGACGCCCGGCGGCACCGGGAGCTTCCTCAATGCCGCGGCGTTCAGCCGGTTGACGGGGCGCGGCGACATCGGCAACGCCCCCCGCACGTTCTTCCAGCTGCCCGGCATCGTCAACACCAACCTGTCGGCGTTCAAGAACTTCTCCCTGGGCGGGAGCAAGCGCCTTCAGTTCCGGTGGGAGGTCTACAACCTGTTCAACCAGGTGAACTGGTCCGACATCAACACCAACGCGCAGTTCAACCCGCAAGGGGAGCTGGTCAACGCCTCGTTCGGCCAGGCCACGGCGGCGCGAGCCGCGCGCATCATGCAGGGGGCGATCAGGTTCAGTTTTTGAAGTAAATTGGCGCAATGATCAGAGCCGTCCCGATCGTCGTGGTGCTCGCCGGATACTTCGGTCTGGCGGCCGCGGCGCTGGCGCAGAATCCGCACCTGGTGGTCTACCAGGGAACGTCGGGTCCGGGCGCCGGCAAGCACATCGTGTTCCTTGCCGGCGACCACGAGTACCGCTCGGAGGAAGCGCTGCCGGCGCTGGCGCGGATCCTCGCCCGGCACTACGGGTTCAAGTGCAGCGTCTTCTTCACGACCGACCCGAAGACGGGATTCATCGAGCCGGGCAGCTCGCACATCTCCGGGCTGGAGGCGCTGCGCACGGCCGATCTCATGGTCGTGTTCCTGCGCTTCCAGGATTTCCCCGACGCCGAGATGCAGCACATCGTCGACTACCTGGATCGCGGGGGCCCGGTGATCGGCTTCCGCACGGCGACGCACGCGTTCCAGATTCAGCGGCCCGACGCGAAGTTCCTGAAATACACCTGGAAGGGCGTGGACGGCTACCCGGGAGGGTTCGGCCGGCAGATCCTCGGCGAGACCTGGGTCGCGCATTACGGCAGGAACCACGCCCAGACCTCGCGTCTGATTCTTCAGACGGACCAGGCGTCACATCCGATCCTGCGCGGCGTGAAAGACGTGTGGGTGGAATCGGGCGGCTACACCGCGAATCCGATCGAGGGCAGCCGGATCCTGGCGACCGGACAGATCCTCGAAGGGGTGACGCCGGATTCACCGCCCGCGGCGGGCAAGGAGCTGATGCCCGTGGCCTGGTACCGGACCTACACATCGGCGTCGGGCAGATCCGGCCGCGTCTTCACGACGACGCACGGCGCGTCAGAGGATCTCCTCAACGAGGGTTTCCGCCGGATGTCGGTCAACGCGTGCCTCTGGGCCGTGGGGCTCGAGGCGGCGATCAGCCCGACGTCCAACATTGCCTTCGTCGGTCCGTTCGAGCCGTCGCGGTACAACTTCAACGGCTTCGTGAAGGGCGTGAAGCCGGCGGACCTTGCCGGCTGGGACGCGCCGATCCTGCCGAGGAAGCGGCGGTGAACATGCAGAACACACCCAGGCTGATGGCGGCGCTCGCGCTTGCCGGCGCGCTGTTCACTGCGCCCACTGCGGGGCAGGCGCCGCGGTTCGAGCTTCGCGCCAGGGAGCACATCGGGATCATCGGCAACACGCTCGCCGAGCGGATGCAGTACGACGGCTGGCTCGAGACGCTGCTGCACGCCCGCTTTCCGAAGCACGAGCTGGTGGTGCGCAATCTGGGATTCAGCGGCGACGAGATCGCCACGCGCCTCCGTTCGCGGAACTTCGGGACGCCCGACGAGTGGCTGCAGGGGCGCGCGGCGCCGGTCGGCGGATACCAGGACAACCGCCTCGACGGCGCGGACACGAAGGTGGACGTCATCTTCGCCTTCTTCGGCTACAACGAATCGTTTGCCGGGCCGGACGGACTGCCCGCGTTCCGCAAGCAGCTCGACGACTGGATCACCCACACCCTCGCGCAGAAGTACAACGGCAGGTCCGCCCCGCGCCTCGTCCTGTTCTCGCCGATCGCGCACGAGAACCTCGGCAATCCGGATCTGCCGGACGGCACTGAGAACAATCGCCGCCTCGAACTGTACACGCGGGCGATGGCGGAGATCGCCGCCGCGCGCGGCGTGAAGTTCGTCGATCTGTTCGCCGCGACGTCGCAGCTCTACGCGTCGACGGCCGCGCCGTTGACGATCCAGGGGGTCCACCTGAACGGCGAGGGGAACCGCCGGGTCGCCGAGGTGATCGACCGCGCCCTGTTCGGCGACGCTCCGGCCCAGGACCAGGCGCGTCTCGAGCGTCTGCGCCAGGCCGTCGTCGAGAAGGACTTCTACTGGTTCAACCGGTATCGCACGACCGATGGGTTTGCCACCTACGGCGATCGCGCGTTCCTGACGTTCATCCGCGGCAATCCGCGCAACGTCGATGCCGACGTGGCCCAGGCGGCGGGCAAGGACGCGGTGCTGCCCACCAATTACGAAGTGCTGCAGCGCGAACTGGCCATGCTCGACGTGATGACCCGCAATCGCGATCGGCGCATCTGGGCCGTCGCCGCGGGCGCGGACCTGAAAATCAACGACGGCAACGCGCCGCCGCCGATCGACGCGCGCACGAACGAGCCGGGACGCGGTCCCGGCGGCGCGCACGTCTTCCTCGAGGGGCACGAAGCGATTGGGAAGATGACGGCCGGCAAGGGGATGAAGGTCGAGCTGTTCGCGTCCGAAAAGGAGTTCCCGGAACTCGTCAACCCGGTGCAGATGGCGTTCGACACGCGCGGGCGTCTCTGGGTGGCGGCGTGGAAGAACTATCCGCACTGGGAGCCGCGCACGCCGATGGACGACAAGCTGCTGATCCTCGAAGACACCAACGGGGACGGCAAGGCCGACAAGCGCACCGTCTTCGCCGGCGACCTCAACAACCCGACCGGCTTCGAGTTCTACAACGGCGGCGTGATTCTCGCGCAGGCGCCCAACCTGGTGTTCCTCAAGGACACGAACGGCGACGATCGGTACGACACGAAGGAGATTCTCCTCCACGGCTTCGACACCGCCGACACGCACCACACGATCAACAGCTTCACCTTCGACCCCGGGGGCGCGCTCTACATGGGGGAGGGGATCTTCCATCGCAGCCAGATCGAGACGCCGTGGGCGCCGACGACGAGGCTGTCGGACGGCGGCGTCTTCCGGTTCGAGCCGCGAACGTGGAAGCTCGACGTGTACGTGCCGCACAATTTCCCCAATCCGCACGGCCACGTGTTCGACAGCTGGGGACGGAACATCCTGTTCGACGCGACCGGCGGCCAGCCGTTCTACGGCCCGTCGTTCTCGACGAAGAAGTACTACCCCGCGCAGGAAACCAGCCGCGCCCCCAGGCCCGGCGCGGTTCGCACGCGTCCGGTGGCAGGGGCCGAGATTCTCTCGAGCCGGCATTTCCCCGACGACATGCAGGGGAACGTCATCGTCCTCAACGTGATCGGCTTCAGGGGACTGCTGAACTACAAGTTGAGCGAGGACGGCGCCGGTCTGAAGTGGGTCGAGACCGAGCCGATCCTGCAGTCGTCCGATGAGAACTTCCGGCCGGTCGACGCGGAAGTGGGAGCGGACGGCGCGCTGTACGTGGCCGACTGGCACAACCCGATCATCGGGCACATGCAGCACAACCTCCGCGACAAGTCCCGGGATCGCCTGCACGGCCGGATTTATCGCGTGACGTATCCGGGCCGCCCGCTCCTGCAGCCGGCGCGGATCGCGGGGGAGCCGATCCCGCGGCTCCTCGATCTGCTGAAGGAGCCCGAGGACCGCGTCCGCTATCGGGCGAAAATCGAGTTGAGCGGCCGCCAGACGGCCCAGGTCCTCGACGCGCTGCAGCGCTGGGCGGCGGGGCTCGACCCCCGGGACAGCCGGTACGAGCACCACATGCTCGAGGCGTTGTGGGTGCAGCAGTGGCACAACCGCGTCGACGAGACGCTGTTGAAGCGGATGCTGCGATCGAGCGATCCCTGGGCCCGCGCCGCCGCCACGCGGGTGCTGTGTTATGCGCGGGACCGGATTGCGGATCCGCTCGCGCTGCTGAAGGTGCAGGCCAACGACGCCCACCCGGCCGTGCGGCTCGAGGCGGTGCGCGCGGCGAGCTTCTTTCAGTCGCCCGACGCCGCCGTGGTGGCGCTCGAGTCGCTGAAGCACCCGCAGGATCGGTTTCTGACCTACACGCTCGATCAGGCGATGCGGACGCTCGACCGCTTCGTCACGCCGATCCTGTTCGAGACCTCGCCGCGCGCCGTCGAATATCAGCTCGCGCGTCTCAGCAACGAGCAGTTGCTCCGCGTCGAACGGCCCGCCGGCGATGCGAAGTACCGTCCGGTCCACCTCGCCGTCCTCACGCGCAAGGCGATGTCGCGGACGGATCGCGCCGCGGCGCTCGCCGCCCTCGTCCAGCTGGATGGCTCGTCGCCGACGCACGTGCTGCTCGAAGCGCTGGCCGCGGTGCCCGGCAGCGAGGCGACCGAGAGCGACACGCAGAATGTCGACATCCTGCTCGGCATGCTGCTCACCCAGCCGCCCGAACTCCTGCGCCAGCAGCGGGACGCCCTGGCGCGCGCCGCCGCCGACGCCCGCGCGCCGCTGGTCCGGCGGGCCGCGTACGGAGGCATGATGATCGCGGACGGCGATCCCGGACCGGCATGGCAGGCGGCGTCCGCGCGCGAGGGGCATCTCGCCGAGCTGCTTCGCGCCGTCCCGCACCTGGGGGGCGTCGAGTCGCTCCGCGCCAGCCTGCCCGCACCGGTCACCGCGCTCATGGCCGAGACGCGGGATCCGGCGACGCGCGCGGCGGCGATCGGCGCGATGGCCGCGATCCGGCGCGACGGCGCGACCTTCGATCTCCTGGCCCGCGAGGTGCAGCAGTCCGCCGACGCCGAATCGCGGAAGGCGGCGATCAAGTTCCTGCAGCTGATTCCCGAGTCCGCCTGGCCGTCGGCGTCCATCGAGCCCGTGGCGCGAGCGATCGTGGCGATGGTCCGCCAGGCTCCGGTTCCGCAGCGCACGACGCCGGCGATGCTGGACGCGATTCAGTTGTGCGAGCGCCTGACCAGCGCGCTGCCGGCGGAGGCGCGCGTCGCGGTTCGCCGCGACCTGCGGGCGGTCGGCGTGCAAATCGTGCGCATCCAATCGGTGCCCGAGCAGATGATGTTCGATCTGAACTGGTTCGTCGTCCAGCGCGGCCAGCCGCTGCAGATCGTGTTCTCCAATCCCGACGCGATGCCGCACAACCTGGTGATCGGCCAGCCGGGCTCGGTGCAGGAGATCGGGACGAAGGGCGGCCTCATGTCCCCGCCGGCCGATCCCGAGGCGAAGGCCTACGTGCCGGACACGCCGCTGGTGCTGCAGGCGACGAGGCTGCTGAACGCGGGGGAGAGCGGTCGGGTGAACTTCACGGCGCCGGCCAGGTCCGGGCAGTACATCTACGTCTGCACGTTCCCCGGCCACTGGGTGCGGATGTACGGTGTGATGCTGGTCGTGGACGATCTGGATGCGTGGGAACGGCAGCCGACCGTTCCCACGGATCCCATGACGAACAAGCCCTTCGCGGCGCAGCGGAACGGCGCCGGCTCGTAGCTACTGTTTGACCTTCGTCGCGGCGACCGAGCCGTCGGCGTTGCGGGTGCCTTTCACCGACACCTTCGCGCCGCTCTTCAGCGCCGTGCACGGGCCGCCCTCGAACGTCGTGCCGGCGCTCGTCGAGATCGCGAAGCCGTTGACGCTGAACTGCACCGACGGGCACGTACCCTTCAGGCCGCCCAGCGAGCCTTCGATCTCGAACTCGCCGCCGGTCTCGTCATCGTTGATCTCGATCTTGCGCGCGTTGATCGAGCCGTCCGGCTGGCGGTCGCCGACGACGTGGAGCGACTGGCCGAGCTTCAGCGCGTCCAGCGTCTGGACGTCGCCGCGCCGCTTCACTTCCGTCGAAGACGACGTCCGAACCGTCGTCGTGCCGACGATGAGCATCAGCGCGGGCTTGCTGCCGCTCATGGCGTTCAGCGTCCCGTGGATCGACGCCGACGAATCCTGGTCATCGTCATCGTCATCGTCGTCGCCGCCGTTGATGTGGATGCGGACGGCGTAGATGTAGTCGTCGCGCTGCTGGCCCTTGACCTCGACGCGCGAGCCTTCCTCGAGGCTGCTGAAGCTGTCCGGCTTGTCGCCGTCGCCGAAGAAGGACGTCTGCGCGTCTCCCTTCACCAGGCGGCTGCCGATCTTGAACTCGAACGCGGCGGCGCTGCCTTTGAGGGTGTCGATCACGCCGTTCACGTTCACCGGCAGCGTGGTGTTGCTGTTCTGCAGCTCGACCAGCGTCGCATTGAACGTATCGCCGCTCAGCGATCCCTTCGCGTGCACCCGCATGCCGATGCGGAGATCGCTGAAGGCGCGCGTCTGGCTGCCGTCCACGAAGCGCGTCGACGAGTCGGTGCGGACGGTCCGGCCGGCCGCCTTGAACGTGAGCGCGGGCTGCGTCGGGGGCAGCGATTCGACGCGCCCTTCGAGCTGCGCTTCGGACGTGCCGCTGCGCACTTCGCTCTCGACGGTGGCGGTGGTGCCGGACACCGCCAGGACGACGTCGACGGTCTGCTGCGCCGAGACGGGGCTCAGCGAGACGGTCGCGTTCGCGCCGCCGCCCGTGAGCTGCAGCTGCACCGATCCCGGCGGGACGTTGGTCAGCGTGAAGCGGCCCGCCACGTCGGCGACCGCGCTGATCGACGTGCCGACCACCGACACCGTGACGCCCGACAGGGACGCACCGGCGGACGCTGCCAGCAGCGAGCTGGCGGCGCCTTGCACCATGCCGGTGATCGTGGCCGACGATCCTGACGGCGCCGCATTCGTGGGAGATGTGGGTGTGCTGCGGCCGCACGCCGCCGACAACAGCATCACCGCGAGAAGGGGTCCGAGACCTTTGCGCATCTGTCCTCCGGATGAGGTGAGCAGCAACGCTCATTCCGGCCCAGGGCGCCCGTCCCTAAGTCTTAGCCCGGCAGTGGCTTGAGGGGCGCGGAACCGGTCCGGGGCACGGCGTCCGGACCGTCGGCAATGACGACAACGTGGCGCGTCTTACACGATCGCCAGACCGAGCAGCCGCGGCTTGCGCGAATGGGATCGATACGCGGCGCCCGCACGCCGATGGCGGCGGAGCGTTCGCTTGGCGCATCATGAAGCAGTGCGGGTGCTGCTCGTCGAGGACGATCCGACCATCGCGGATTTCGTCGGGAAGGGATTGAAGGAGGCCGGCTTCGTCGTGGAGGCCGCCGCCGACGGCCGGACCGGCCTCGAGCGCGCGCTGTCCGGCGGCCATGATGCGGCGATCGTCGACGTCATGCTGCCCCGGATGGACGGCCTGGCGCTCATCGACGCCCTGCGCGCGCGCGGCGTTCGCACGCCGGTTCTGATCCTCAGCGCGCGCCGGAGCGTGGACGATCGCGTCCGCGGCCTCCAGGCCGGCGGGGACGACTACCTGACGAAGCCCTTTGCCTTCGCCGAGCTGCTCGCCCGCGTGCAGGCGCTGATCCGGCGCGCCAGCGGCGCCGCCGAACCGACCCGGCTGACCGTCGCCGACCTCTCGCTCGACCTGCTGACGCGCCGCGTGCAGCGCGGATCGCAGCCAATCGAGCTCCGCCCGCGCGAGTTCGCCCTGCTCGAATACCTGATGCGCCATGCCGGCCGGGTCGTGTCGAAGACGTCGATCCTGTCGCACGTCTGGGGCTACAACTTCGACCCGAACACCAACGTGGTCGACGTCCTGGTTTCGCGGCTGCGCGAGCGCATCGACCGGCCGTTCGCCGTCAAGCTGCTGCACACCGTCCGCGGCGCCGGCTACATCCTGCGGCCGCCGTCATGATCGCCGCCGAGCGGCGCGCCCCGCAGCGCCCCAGGATGACCTTGCAGCGGATGCTCGGGCTCCGGCTGTCGCTCTGGTACGTGGCCGTGTTCGTGATCAGCACGCTCGTGCTCGTCGGCCTGACCTACGCGCTGATTGCCGCGTCGCTCGCTCGGCGCGATCACGACATCATCCGGGCGACCGTGCGGGAGTACGCGTCGCGCTACGAGACCGGCGGGCTGCTGGCGATCCAGCGCGCGGTGGAGATTGAAGAGCGGACCGGCGATCGAGAACGGCTGTTCGTCAGAGTGATCGGGCCCGGCGCCGACGCGCTGTTCGCCCGCATGCCGCCGGGGTGGAGCAGTTACGCCCAGCAGGAGCTCGACGGTCCGCGCCGGGACGGTCCCCTGGAAGGGCGCGCCGTCCTCGAAGTCGCCTCCGTCCAGCTGTACGACGGCACCATCCTCCAGGTGGGCAAGAGCAACGAGATCCGCCTCGCCCTGCTGCGCAAGTTCCAGTGGATCGTCGGGCTGGTGTCGATCGCGGCGCTGACCATCGGCCTTACCGGCGGCCTGGTGCTCACCCGATCCACCGTGCAGCCCATCTACGACCTCATTGCCGTCGTGCGCGGCATCATCGCGACGGGCCGGACCGACACGCGGGTGCCGGCGCGGGACCAGGACGGCGACGCGGTCGACGAGTTGAGCGGCCTGTTCAACACGATGCTCGATCGCATCAACGCGCTGATCGCGGCGATGGGGCAGTCGCTCGACAACGTTGCCCACGATCTGCGCACGCCGCTGGCGCGTGTGCGCGGAATCGCGGAGCGCGCCCTGGAGTCTGGCGATCCCGCCGCCGCGCGCGAGGCGCTGGAGACCTGCCTCGAAGAGTCGGACCGGATCCTGTCGATGCTCAACACGCTCATGGACATCTCCGAGGCGGAAACCGGCGTCGTGCAATTGAAGCGGGAGCCGGTGCGGCTGCGGGAGCTGGTCGCCGAGGCCGTCGAGCTGTACGACGACGTCGCGGATGAAAAGGGGGTGGCGGTGACGTTCGAGCCCGGCGAGGAGGTGACGATCGCCGCCGCCGCGGACCGGATGCGTCAGGTGTTCGCCAACCTGCTGGACAACGCCATCAAATACACACCGCGCGGCGGTCAGGTCCGTCTCGTCGCCGCGCGCGACGGCGACACCGCGGTGGTCTCGGTCGCCGACACCGGGATCGGTATCGCGCCCGAGCATCTGCCCAGGATCTGGGACCGCCTCTACCGGGCCGACCCAAGCCGTTCCGAACGCGGCCTCGGACTGGGCCTCAGCCTGGTCAAGGCATACGTCGAAGCGCACGGAGGCGCCGTGGCCGCCAGCAGCCAGCCCGGCCGAGGCTCAACGTTTACGGTCCGGCTGCCCATCGGCTGATCGCTGCCCGTTCCCGCCATCCGCTGTCCGCTCCCCGCTTACTGCGTGTGGCGCCCGCCGATGGCCCGATCACCCGATCACCCGATCACCCGATCGCCCGATCACCCGATGACCTGGTTCCTTTCACCGATGTAATCCTCGCGAAGGGTCCTGGCAATGTTGCCCGCCGTCTAACCAAACAGAGGTGAATGGCAACATGCTTAACGGATATTTCAGAACGACCGCCGTCGCCGGGATCGCTGCCGCGGTCGTGACGATGGCGGCGTGGAAGGCGCCGCAGGCCAGCAGCTATCTCTCGGCCGCCGGCCCGGCGGCGGCCACAACGGCCGCGCCGGCCCCGGTCCCCGCCGCCGTGGCGGCGTCGTCGTACGCGCCGGTCGTCGAGCGCGTCGCGCCGGCCGTGGTCACGATTCGGGTCGAGAAGCGCGCATCGATGGTCCCGACCGGCGGACAGATCCCCGATGAACTGCGCCGGTTCTTCGGCGACCAGCTTCCGCCGCAGTTCCGCGGACAGCGCGTGCCGCGGGTGCAGCGCGGACTCGGCTCCGGCGTCATCGTCAGCCCCGACGGCTACATCATCACCAACAATCACGTCGTCGACGGCGTCGACACGGTGAAGGTGGAGCTGCCCGACAGCCGTGCGTTCACGGCGAAGGTCGTCGGGACGGATCCGGCAACGGACCTGGCGGTCGTCAAGATCGACGCGAAGAGCCTGCCGGCGGTGGTCTTCGGCGATTCCGACGCGGTGAAGGTCGGTGACGTGGCTCTCGCGATCGGCAACCCGCTCAACGTCGGCCAGACCGTGACGTCCGGCATCATCAGCGCCAAGGGACGCCAGACCCCCGACGGCAGCGACGGCTATCAGGACTTCCTGCAGACCGACGCGGCGATCAACCACGGCAACTCCGGCGGCGCGCTCGTCAACGCCGGCGGACAGTTGATCGGCATCCCGTCGCAGATCCTGACGCCGACCGACGGCAACATCGGCCTCGGGTTCGCGATTCCGTCGAACATGGCGAAGCACGTCATGGATCAGCTGATCGCGACCGGCAAGGTGCGCCGCGCGAAGCTCGGCGTGACGGTGCAGCGGATCACCCCGGATCTCGCGGCCTCGCTGGGCCTGCCGAATACCCGCGGCGCGCTGATCAGCAACGTCGACGAGGGCTCGCCCGCGGCGAAGGCCGGCGTGCGGCAGGGGGACGTGATCACGTCCTACAACGGCAAGCCCGTGGAAGACAACAACCAGCTCCGCAACGCGGTGGCCGGCACGACGCCCGGCAGCACGGTCTCGCTGCAGGTGCTCCGCAACGGCCGCACCGAGACGCTGCAGGCGACGGTCGCCGAGCTCGAGTCGAAGCGCGAGCGGGTCTCGACGCCGTCGGCCGAACGCGGCGAAGGGCGGTTCGGCATGACGGTGGAGCCGGGCAACGGCGGCGTCACGGTGGTGGAGCTCGATCCTGCCGGCCGGGCCGCCGAGAGCGGGCTGCAGGAAGGGGACGTCATCGTGAAGGTCGACGGACGCGCCGTGCGCAGCGCCGCCGAGCTGAAGTCGGCGCTCGATCGCACCGACGGCAAGCCGTCGCTCCTGCTCGTCGACCGCGAAGGGACGACGATCTTCCTGACGATCAAGTAAGGTCCGCCGTTGCGGCGGCAATGAACGAAGGGTGCGGGCCCGGCGAGCCCGCACCTTTTTTCGTGCCGTGCGCCTCTACTCGTACCTGAGTGCGATCAGCGGATCGACCCGGCTCGCGCGCCGCGCCGGAATCCAGACCGAGAGGAACGCGACGGTCAACAACAGCAGCGGCACCGCGGTGAAGACCATCGGATCCTTCGCGGTGACGCCGAAGAGGAACGACGCGATGAGCCGCGCCAGATAGAAGGCGGCGCCGAGGCCGATCACCATGCCGGCGATCGCGAGCGCCATTCCCTGAGAGACGATCATCCTGCTGACCTGGGATCCCTGCGCACCGAGCGCAAGGCGGATCCCGATCTCCTGCGTGCGCTGTTCCACCGAGTAGGCCATGAGGCCGTAGATGCCAATCGCGGCGAGCAGCAGCGCGCAGCCGCCGAACACCGTCATCACCCACATGTTGAACCGCTGACGCGAGACCGACCGGGACGCGATTTCGCTCATCGAGAGGACGCCCGAGACGGGCAGCCCGGTGGACTGGCGGAGCGTGTCCTGGATCGCGTTGCTCAACGACTGCGGCGGCACCTGCGTCCGCACGATCCACGAGAGCGGCGTCAGCCCGACGTTCAGCGCGTTGGCGGCGTCCGGCACCTGCGCCTGCGGAATGAACATCTGCGGCTGCGGCTCGCTGTCGAGGCCGTTGCTGCGGATGTCGGCGACGATGCCGATCACCTGTCGATCCACCTCCGCGGCAAACGCCGGCATGATCCCTTTGCCGATCAGCAGCCGGTCGTTCAGCGGATCTCCCTGCGGCCAGTACTGTTTCGCCATCGCCTCGTTGATCACCACCACCGGGGTCGACGCGCTGGTGTCGCGTTCGTTGAAGGTGCGGCCGCGGCGGACCGGAATCTTGAAGACCTCGAAATAGCCCGGCGACACGGTCATCCAGCCGCCGCCGCCGTGGAACGGACCCTGCGCGTCCGCGGGCAGCGGCCGGCCGAGGATGCGGAACGGAAGACCGTAGCCGCCCTGCAGCGGCACGCAGCAGGTGGCGCTCGCCGCGACCACCCCGGGAATGGCTTTCAACCGCTCCACCCCATTGCGCACCAGCTGCTCGACCGCTTCCGCCTTCTCGAACTGCGCGCCTTTCAGCGACATCTTCAGCGTGAGCACGTTCTGCGTATCGAACCCCGGGTCGACCCTCCCGAGCGCCGCAGCGGTACGGATCAACAGCGCCGACCCGATCAGCAGCACGAGCGCCAGGCCGACCTCGACGACGACGAGCACGGAGCGCACCTTGTTCTGCCGGAATCCCGTGCCGGAACGTCCCGCGGCCTCTTTCAGCGTCGTGGTCAGGTCCGTTTTCGAACTCTGCAGCGCCGGAATCAACCCGAAGATCACGCCGGTGAGCAGCGAGACGCCGACCGTGAAGGCGACGACGCGCCAGTCGAGCCCCACGAAGCTGCCGTTCTCGCCGACCCGCGGCAGGCCGGCGGTGTTGATCGAGAGCAGCGCGCGAATGCCCGCCCACCCGAGAAACAGGCCAAACACCCCGCCGGCAAGCGACAGCACGACGCTTTCCGTGAGCAACTGGCGGATGATGCGGCCGCGGGATCCGCCGATCGCGGCGCGGATCGCGATCTCGCGGCGGCGGCCGGTCGCCCGGACGAGCAGCAGATTGGCGACGTTCGCGCAGGCGATCAGCAGCACGAAGCTGACCGCCCCCCCGTAAATCCACAGCGACTGCCTGGCGTCGTCGTTGATGATTTGATCGCGGACGGTGCGGACGCCGAAGGTGTTCTGCGGGCCGAGATCGGTCGGGAACTTCTTGCGGTAGTCCGCCGCCGACGCCGCGAGCCGCGCATCCGCCTGCTGCAGCGTAATCCCGGGCTTCAACCGTCCCATCGCCTGGAAGTAGTGGCCGCGGTCGTCGGTATTGGGATCGAACTGGAAGAGCGTCCACACCTGAGGCGTCGGCCCGAACTCGCGGAAGTCGAAATCGCCGAGCACCCCGACGATGGTGTGGGGATCGCCTCCGAGCGAGATGCTCTTGCCGACGATGTTCGGATCGGCGTTGAAGCGGGTCTCCCACAACTGACGCGAGATGACCACCACGCGCGGACCGTTCGGCAGATCCTCCTCAGGGAGGAAGGTGCGGCCCAGGATCACCGGCGCTGCCGTCAGCTTGAAGAAATCGGCAGTTACGCGTCCGGAACGAAGCTGTTCCGGGAAACTGCCCCCCGTATAGTTCAGATCCCCGGTGTTGAACGCGGAGACGTCCTGCACGACCTGCTCCTGCTGGCGGTAGTGCATGAACTTGGCTGGCGAGGCGCCCGCACCCCGGCCGCGCGGCGAGACGTTCAGGAACACGACGACGCGCTCCGCGTCTGGAAACGCGATCGGCCGGAGCAGGACGGCGTTGACGACGGAGAAAATCGCGGTATTCGCGCCGATGCCCAGGGTCAGCGCCGCGACTGCCGCGAGGGTGAACGCCGGGCTCTGCGCGAACATGCGCAGCGAGTGCTTGAGATCTTTGATGAAGGCTTCCATGGGGTGGTTAGACGCGGTCTTCCGCAGAATTGTTGGGATTAGCGGCTCGAAACTTCCGTGACGCCTGGGCCGGGACTCATGACGAACGCATTCGGGTGCCACCGCCTGGCGAATGCTTCCGCGTCGGGCGTGCGCGCCAGTGCCCAGACGGCGCCGCCGAATCCCGCCCCGAAGCTGCACCCCGCAATGGCCCCCAGCTGTCGTGCCTGCGCTGCCAGCGAGGACGTCGCCGGCACCTGGTTGGCGAGCAGGATCTCGGCATCACGCTGCGAATCCGCTGCGAGCGCCCCGATGGCCGCCTCGTCCGCGGAGGCGAAGGCGGCGAGGGCCTTCTCGATTCTCGCATCCTCGCGGATGAAATGTTCGAGCCGGTCGCGCAACCACGCCGCCGGCAGGTCGTCGGTCGCCGCGGTTGCGGCGAGCTGGCGCATGCGGTCGATGGCGGCAGGGCCGGACCTCAACGCGGCCGCCAGTGAAACGGCCGGCATCGGCGATTCGCGATTCCAGACCTCGAGGAGCCTGGCGATTCCCGACGCCAGACGATTGTACGGCGCCCTGGCTTCGCCCGTCTTCCGCGCGGCGACGCCGGATGGCGCGATGACGAAGCGCCACGTGTCCGGCACGGGTGCGCCGCCGACGGCGCGCGGCGGCACGAAGGCGAAGGCGCTCACCGAACCCGGACGCGCTTCGATGATCGCGGTGTGATCCTCGCTGCCGCCCTGCGTGCCGACGCCCCCGTCCCCCTCGAGCGCCGCGAACCGGCGTCCGTTCTCGATGCAGGCGTAATAGCCCGCGGCGTCGAGACCGGAGCGGATGTTCTGGATCCACGCGCGGTGCTTCTGGAGCGCGCCGGCACGCACCAGCGCCACGGCCACCGCGATGATCAAGGCGCTGGAGCTGCTCATCCCGGCCGCCGGCGGCAGGTCGCTCGCGATCACGATGTCGGCACTCAACTCCGCGCCGGGAAAATTCCGCGCCAGGCGCCGGATCGTGACGTCGACGTAGTGCCGCCAGCCTGCCTGCGGTACGGCTGAATCCGAGAGCCGGAGGCTCATGTGATCGCCGCGCCACGCATCGGCCACCTGAACCACGCCATCGTCCCGGCGGCTGGCGACCACGGCGAATCCGCGGGGCGCCGCGCACACGAGCGTGCGGCCGCCGGCATAGTCGGTGTGCTTGCCGAACACCTCGAGACGGCCGGGTACCCACCAGGCGAATTCCGGCGGCCCGCCTCGCAGGGTGGCGTGGAGCTCGACCACCCGGTGGTAGAGCATCTGCTTGTCCTTGAACTCCGCCGGATCCATGCCGCGCGCCATCAGCGCCTCGGCGGCCGACGCGGCGGTCACGGGCACGGCACGACTCCGGCAAGGCGGCGCGCCACATCGGCGGCATCGGCGCGGCGCGACAGATCGAGCACGGGGCCGCGGGCCGGAATGGCCTTGACGCGAACGCCTCGTGAAATGGCGAGCGCGACCGCTTCCGGCAGCTCGAATTCGCCGCGTGCGGATTTCGCGACGCCGCGGCAGGCGTCGAAGATCCGCGAGTCGAATCGCCAGCAGTTCATCGAGATCCTTTGATGTCCATCCAGGAGCGTGGAGGTCGCGGGCGCGCGCCCGCCGATCGCGTCAGCCGCGCCCGGCTTCTCCACGATGCCGCGCAGATATCCGCGCTCGTCGACCGTCACGACGGCAAACGCGCGGATCCGATCCTCGGGGATGTTGCTCGTGCGCACCAGATCGTCGGCATCGAAGGCCAGCATCGCCGGCTCGCCGGCGCCGGCCAACGCCCGCAGCGCGTCCGGGGGATACAGGTTGTCGGCGTTCACTGTCAGGAACGGTTCTCCGCCGGTCCACGGTTCCGCCGCCAGCACCGCGTTGGCGGTGCCGAGCGCCTCCGGCTGGACGACGAAGTCCACGCGGGTGCGGGACGGCGGCGCCTGCGCGAGATGGACCCGGAGCCGCTCGTGATCGGGCGCCACGACCAGCGCGATGCGCGGCAGGCCGGCGTCCGCGAGGGCGCTCAACACGAAATCCAGGAACGGCCGTCCGTTCACCGGCATCAGCGCCTTGAGGCCGGCGTCCGCCGCCTGCTGCTGTTCGCCGGTCAGCGAGACTCCGGGATCGGCCTCGCGCATGCGCGTGCCCAGGCCACGAGCGAGAACGACCGCGCGCGCGGCCGGGTCCTGCGATCGCATTCCTACATGCGCGCGATCGGCAGCGGCGGCGTCGTCGTCCAGCGCCCGTGCGCCTGCGCGGCGATCTCCTTCCACGACGGATGCTCGAACTCGGCGAGCGCCGCGGAGGCATCCTGCCACCGATCGTTTCCGTCGAGGACACGGTCGCCGCCGAGGCCGAGACCGCCGACGCGGACCGTCGGAATCGCCGGCGCGGCGAACGCAGGCGCGGACTGCGCCTCGATCCGCACGTCGCGCGCGCAGCCACTCAGTTTCAGAAGATCCCGGCGATCCATGGGCGAATCTTACGTCAGAAGCGGCGATAATAGTCGGCTCAACTCATGTGGAAGACTCTGCGCGAGGCAGTGCGAGGCTCGGAGATCGACTTCACGACGGCGCCGGTCGGCCGCGCGGTCATCATGCTGGCGGTTCCGATGGTGCTCGAGATGGCCATGGAATCGATCTTCGCCGTCGTCGACATCTTCTGGGTCGGACATCTCGGCGCCGACGCGGTCGCCACGGTGGGGCTGACCGAATCGATGCTGACGCTGATCTACACCGCGGCGATGGGGCTCTCGATCGGCGCCACCGCGCTGGTCGCGCGGCGCACCGGCGAACAGGATCCCGAGGGGGCGTCGCGGGCGGCCGGGCAGTCGCTGCTGCTCGGCCTGGCGGTGGCGGCGGCGATTGCCCTGATCGGGGCGCCGAACGCGTCGTCGCTGCTGCGGCTGATGGGCGCGTCGGACGCGATCATCCTCACCGGATCGGGGTTCACGCGGATCATGCTCGGCGGCAATGCCACCGTCCTGCTGCTGTTCCTGCTGAACGCCGTGTTCCGCGGCGCCGGGGACGCGGCGATCGCGATGCGGGTGCTGATGCTCGGCAACCTGCTGAACATCGCGCTCGGGCCGCTGTTGATCTTCGGCCCGGGACCGTTCCCGGCGCTGGGGGTCGCCGGCGCCGCGCTGGCGACGAACATCGGCCGCGGCGCCGCGGTGCTCTACCAGATCCTGGTGCTCACGCGCGGCAACGGCCGGGTGCAGATCCGGCTGCGTCACCTGCGCTTCGATTTTGCGACGATGCGCACGGTGCTGCGGCTGTCCGGCCTGGGGACGTTCCAGATCCTCGTCGGCACGGCGAGCTACATCGGACTGGTGCGCATCATCTCGATCTTCGGCAGCGCCGCGCTGGCGGGCTACACGATCGGCATGCGGGTGATCATCTTCGCGCTGCTGCCGGCGTTCGGCCTGAGCAACGCGGCGGCGACGATGGTCGGCCAGAATCTCGGCGCGGGACGGCCGGATCGCGCCGAGCGGGCGGTGTGGACGGCGGCGCGCTACAACATGCTGTTCCTCGGCGGCGTCGGCCTGCTGTTCCTCGTCGCCGCGCCGGTAATCACGCGGATCTTCACCAGCGACGCGACGGTGCAGCCGATGGCGACCGCCTGCCTGCGGATCGTGAGCCTCGGGTTCGTGTTCTACGCCTGCGGGATGGTGCTGACGCAGTCGTTCAACGGCGCCGGCGACACCTGGACGCCGACGGTGCTCAATCTCTTCATCTTCTGGCTGTGGGAAATCCCGCTGGCGTGGTGGCTGTCGACCCGCGCCGGCCTGGGCGCGCACGGGGTGTTCATCGCGCTGACCGTGGCGTATTCGACGCTGGCGGTGGTGAGCGCGGTGCTGTTCCGGCGGGGGCACTGGAAGACGCG
>DASSPH010000103.1 GCA_035699745.1 Vicinamibacterales bacterium | reverse complement strand
GTTCGGATGTGCGCACATCCGAACGCACACGGCATGGCGCTCACGTACGCCGAGACACACAAGGCCTGCGTCACGACGTACACCGACCGCAAGCAATCGCGAGTTGACGTGTCCCTCGGTCTCGCGATCAGTGCGCTTGCGTCTGGCCTTCAGATCGCGGAAATGGCGAACCAACATTGGGACGAGGATCGTCTCCAATTCACTCTGCTCGCCGAGAAGAACATCCACGATAAGGGGACGTGGCCGAAGGAAGTGCCCTATCCGATTCCTCGCCGCACAGACGGCACGTTTCCGACAAGCGTTCGATCAGATTTGCAACCATGACGTCCTGCGCAGCCCGCCCGTCGGAAGAAGCGTGGTGCCTCCTCTTGGTAGCGCCTCATGGTCTGGGCCAGTGCTCGACAGAAGTCGGGGTCGCTAGCGCCTAAACGGAACGACCGTCGCTGTCGCCGGCTGCTTGTTTGCGAGAATCGCCTCGAGGTATCGAGCCCACGTTTCGAGCGCCGCCCGCTTCTCACCACGATAGGCATGCAGGTTGTAGTGCCGCCGCGTGACGCCGGCCTCCACGTGATTCAGCACCTTGGGGATGAAGTTCTCCGGCACCCCTGCGTCCGCCATCAGCGTCGCCGCGGTCCGGCGAAGATCGTGGGCGATGAACTTGAAGCCGCAGCGCTTGCGAAGCCGCTGAACGGCCTTTTGGACTTCTTTGATCGGGCCCTTCCGCGTGCGGGACGGGAACACGTACTCGCTCGGCTCTCTCGCCGGCTGGTGCTTCTTGGCTCGATACAGCGTGTTGATTTTGGCGCGCTCCTCTTCGTCGCGCTTCGCCAGATCCCGCAGGAGCTCGATCACGGCGCCGCTCAGCGGGACCTCGTGGGCCAGTCCGTTCTTGGCTTCCTTCGCGGGAATTGTCCAGACGACCGGCTCGAGTTTCGACGGGAGCACGACGCCGTCCGTCGTGCGCTCGAAGAGCGCCGGATCGAGCTGTGCCCATCGCATTTTCGAAACCTCACCGGGACGTTGTGCGGTCAGCAGCTGCGTACGAAACAGCGTGGCGATCCGATGATGCTCTGAGTCGAGCTCCCGCCAGAGCGTTCGAATCTCCTCCGGCGACAGCACGCGATCGCGGCGGGTTTCCGGCGACACCGGCTTGAGCCTGGCTGCGGGATTGGCGTCGATCCACTCTCGATCGAGCGCGAAGTTGAACATCTTCTTGACCAGGGCCAGCACGCGATTCGCCATGATGGGCGCGCCGAGCTTCTCCTGGCCGTCCTCAGTGGTGCCCTTGCGGAGCCTGCGTTCTGCGATTCCCTCGACGAGGTCACGAATATCTCGTCGCGTGATGTCCTTCACCTTGCGGTTTCGCAACGCGGGCAGCAGGTATAGATTGATCTGACGTTCGTCTTCTCGCCACGAGCGCTTTCGCGGGCGCCCATCCGCGCCTACCTGCTTGGCCCATCGGCGCATGTACTCGTCGGCGAGCTGCGCGAACGTTTCAGCTTGACGCTCGATTTCACGCTCAGCGACAGGATCTCGATGGTCGATTTGGATGCCGCCGATCGTGCGCTGGGCAGCCAGGCGAGCTTCCGCCAGCTTGACGGCAGGATACGTACCGAGCTTCATGCGACTGGCGTTGCCGCTCGGGCGGCGATACATCACGATCCACGTCTTGAAGCCAGTTGGCGCGACGCGGATGCCGAAACCTGGCAGGGAGGAATCCCAATAGTCGGTGAGTTTCGCGGTCGGCTTGAGCGCGAGAATCGATCGGTCGGTGAAGTTCAGGCGGCGCTTCCGGCGACGTTCCGCGACGCTCTCGACGTGATCGGCTTGACTCATCTCGCGGCTCCGTTTGGCAGCACATTGGCAGCAGAACGACGCCACTTCGCGCCGTTTGCTGCCAACCGATGAAAACACGGAGTTGGTTCTAAATCAAGACCAAAGAACGACTTACGTCATCAGCCGTTTTCAGCAGACCCCACGCGATTGCCCTGGGTAGTGATTCGTAATCAGCAGGTCATCGGTTCAAGTCCGATCGCCGGCTCCAGTTTTCCTCAGAAAATCGATCCCGTGCTCTTGGCGGGTGACAGCCAATCACTGCGGGAGCTTCGCATTCTTCAGCATCCGCTCAAAGTCCCTGGTCACGTTTGTGCCATCGAGCGCGCGTCGGGTCCGGGTGGCGAATGCGAGGTCGTGCTCCTCCCAATCGCCCCTGCGGCCATTCGCTCCTCTGTCGAACACGAAGCGTTCCTGCTTTGGAGGTGTTCAGGCCTTCTTCTCTATAAGGGCGATGGACATGTCCAGCGTCTGACGGACGATGGGATCGGTCTCCGCCGCGGCGGCCGCGCGCATCTCACTTACATAGGATTTTGCCTGACTCCCGAATCTGGCCATTGCCTGGGCTACCGTCAACCGAATGGAACGGGAGTGGTGACGGAGTAGCCGAGCGATACGCGGCAGCGCCGCGGCATTCTGACTTCTCGCCAGACCGGCGACAGCCTGCTGCACTGCACCCAGCGAGACGTCAGACAGCGCCTTTGACAGTGCGCGGTCTCTCGCCGGCTCATCGGAATTCGTGAGAGCCAGCGTCTTGATGATCTCATTTCGAACTGTGCCGTCTTGCTCCAGTTCGTAAGCACTTGCGAGCGTCTTCGTCAGCCTCGCGCTGATCGTCAGATCCTCGTTCCCTGTGTATTCCAGATTCGACAAAGCCAGGACAACCGCCAGCCGAACCTTCCGATCTCGATCCGATTTCAACATCTGCTCCAGGCGCGACTGCGACTTCGCAAGTTTGCCTCTGTCCTGCAACCAGACGGCGCGCGCCTCGGCTGTCCGCTTCGACCGAGCCATCCAGGCGCGAGCCATGATGACTTCCGCGGCCGTTTCACGAACACGCGGGTCGGTGTCCGTCAGCCCAGCATGGACAAGGGCTACTTGGCTCCCGGTTAGCGCCGCCGGTCCCTCTGTCGCACTCTTCAGTGCCTGGCCTTTCGATATCTGGTCAGCAGTCGCCGCCGGTCTCTGTGCCAGAGTCGGTGCGCCTTCGGGGGAGACGATCATCAGCATCAGACTCACCGCAGTGCCGTACATGGTGCTCATCGGATCACTCCCGTGTTGTTGAGAAGTCCCCGTTTTTCCGTCCACCAGGACGGCGAGTCATCAGCGGCCGTCGTCGCGTTCCGAGCGTATTCACTGGGCCTGAGACCCTTGAGAGCGATTGACACCAGTGGACATTCAGGCACGCCTCGCGGAAGCGCTCGTTGAACGATTCGCAGCGGCGTTGTCGGTCGGCTTGGCGACAGACGTCGCCACGGGGATGCCGGTTCTCGGCTTGCTTCAACACCGCGGGAATCTGCTCGACGTTTTCTTCACGGCACGTCCTCCTGGCCGTCTGGCCGGATTGTGCCGCAGAATTCACTGTGGAAGTGGACCGAGATCCCGGGAGAATCTCACTGTCACCTGACCCGAATTATAGGTCCGCACCCTCCGGTATCTCTCTTGCTGGGCTGCTCCGGCGGCTAGGCCTCACGGCCGTTCTGCAACGTCGAACGTCCGAAGGCTGACGACAGGCGCGCGTGTGCCTTGCAGAACTGTAATCGAGGACCTCTCTCTATATGCCGATCAGCGCGGCTTGGACGACGTCGTGAGTCACCTGTTCCTCGCGCTGGCACTGCTGCTGGGCGTGCCCGATGTCGTGCCGCAGACGCCCAGCCCTCCACAGTCGGTTGACGCGTCGACGTTTCCACCCGTCAGCCGCGCGCTCCTCGCGACGATCGACGCCAGTTACGGGCAGACCCTGTCGAAGCTCGGCGAGCCCGGCGTGCTGCGGTTGATCGATGCACTGCAGCGCTCGCGCAACCCCGCGGCAGCTCCGGTGCTGATCTGGCTGATGGCGAACGGCGATGTCAGCGTGCGCGCGCGCGCGGTCACCGCGCTGGGCCACGTGGCCGGTGCGGAGGGCGTGCCTGCGATCGAACGGTTTCTCGCGCAGTCCGACCGCACACCGTATGACATGTCGGCCGCGGTCGAGGGACTCGTGGCGAGCGGCGCGCCCAGCGCATTGCCGGTGCTGGAGCGTGTCGCCCGGTCGACCGCGCCACAGCCGGTTCGCGAAGCCGCAGCGGCGGTGTACGTCCGTCTGGGCAAATCTGGCGATCCCGGTGCGCGGGTGCGCGCGCTCCTGTGGGAACAGCCCGATACCGCACTGGAACGGCGGGTGATGGCCGAAGGACGCGCGGCCTTGCCCGCCGTCTGGCAGGCGCTCGCGTCGGGATCCGCCGAGAGCCAGCGCGTTGCCGCGGCGCTGCTCGGCACGTTTCGTGACCTCGGCTCGATTGAACCGATCGTGACGGCGCTCGACCGTTCACCGGATGCGGTCACTCGCGCGCAGCTCCTGTTCGATCTGAACATGATCCTGCTCACCGAAGCGGCGCCGGCGCCCGCGTCCGACAGGAACACGCTCGCCGCGCTGCACGTCCAGTGGCTGTACGGCGAGCTGAGGAACCTGCGCGTCGACAACGACATCCGTGCAATGGTCTCAGGGGACAAGACGCTGCTCGTGTATCCCGATCGCGTGACGCCGCCGTTCGCCGCCGCGTTCGGCCCCGCCGCCGCGGTCCTCGCCGACTCGCCCGCCGATTTCGTCGCCCGCGTGCGTGGCAGCGCCTGCGGCGTCGCCTTTCACGCCATTACCGCCGCGAACGGAGTCGCGCGCGTCGCGACCACCGTGTACCTGTCGAACGGGCGCGTCGCGAACCGGGTGTGGATTTCGTTGTATCGCCGCGCGGGCACAGGCTGGGTGCCGGTCCCAGTGCCGTCGCATCAGGGTCTGAAGACGATGCTGAACGAGCCCAATCTGCTCCCGACCATCAACCGCAATTACGGCGCGCAGCACCCGCTCAAGATCCTTCGGTTGGATCTCACGATGGAACGCGTCCGCGTCGACTTCGACGCGCGCAACCTCCTCTCCCTACACGAGAACATCGACACGCTCAACTTCGGCCCACTCGACGACAGTTACGTGCCCTTGCTCGAACGCTACACGCGTGCCGAGTCCCTCACGGTGCGCTATGCGGCCGAGTTCGAGTCGGCCCAGCTCACCAAGCAGCCCAACATCGACCTGTGGGTCGGCGCGCTCGGCGTGCGCGGCGAGCCCCGCGTGCAGGATCTGGCAGTGCAAGTCCTCAGAGAGTACCTGCTGCCGAGGGTGCAGAGCGCGGGCGCAGACCTAACGGCGAGCCAACACGCGGAATTGGCGGTCGCGGCGACGGCTCCATCGGCCGTCGACCGGCGCCTGCTTCCAACAGAATTGCCGCAGCTTGCCAACGTGACGACTGTGCGACAGTGGAGGCAATTCGCAGTCGTCGATGTCGTGTTCAGATCCGGCGGCTACGTCGACCGGGGCTATTCGATGCTGTTCGAGCGCCGTGCGAACGGCTGGGTGTTCCTGTGCCTGGTGCGCGGTTGGATGTCGTGACGCGACCGTGACGATGCCCATTCCGTGCTCACGCTCGTCACGGTGGCGCTGATGTCGCTACCCCGTCGCGCAACTGGATACGATTCCGAGCCAGCTCGCGCGTCGCGGCTCGTTACGGCACATAGTGTCGATTCCGTCCGGACTGCCGCCAACGATCGATCAAATGCTCGCGCGGACTGACCTCATTGTCGCGGCATCGTCGCGGAGCCGCGCAGCTACATGACGAAGGATCGACGGGGCGTACTTTCGGACTACGACATCCGGAATCCTACGATCCTCTACAACCGCCAGGAGCCCTCGACGATGTCATCGCGGAAGACCGCTGTTGCGAACAGTGATGATGGAGGATGCAGACGATGTGCAGGTTCACTGTAGCGCTGCTTCTGTGCCTGTTCGGTCAAGCGTTCGGTCCCGAGCCAGGTCGGTTCGGTGCACTCGGCCGAGCGCTCTCGCCCTCGGACCTCGATGAGATCGACGTGATCGCGACGACGGCGGGTGGCCGGCCGTGGCTGGTGCTCGGCCATCGCTCCATGATCAGAGGCATGGCGTACATCGAGGTGTTCTTGCAGCCCGACGTCACCAGGCCGCAGGTGAGCCGCGGCCGAATGCTTGCCCTGATGGCCGATGACGTTCCGGACGTTGAGCGACGCTCGGCGTGGAGACTCCACCAGACCAAGCAGTACGCGTACATCGGGTCGCCGGGTCGTGTGCCATTCGACATCAGCATGGATGGAGACCGCGACTGGCCCTTCGTTATCGAGGGGGACATCACCGACAGCACATTGCTGGCTCTCGTCGCGTTCATCAGGTCGTCGCCGCCGATCCCTGGTGTCCCTGAAGGGCGGATGCCACGGCGCGTCGATGCGGCGCCGATCTCCGTGGTGGCGCGCCGGGCCGGTACGATCATCGTGGGACTCCGAACCGGTGAGTATACCGGGCAGAGAGTGACCGTCGTTGAAGAGAACGGCCGGTGGAAGATCACTGACGTGGACAACTGGATCGTCTGACCGTCGCAGGGCGCGGCGCCGATCTGTTCGATCTCGCCTGCGCGCGCGACCTGGAAGGGATCGTCGCGAAGTGGGCGCGCGGCGCCTACGTCAGCGACGGGACGGCCACGTCCTCGCTCAAGGTGAAGAACGCCGAGTACTCGCAGATGCGCGGACGCCGGGAATTCAAGTCGCTTCAAACCGCGAGTCAGTCGCGTTCGAACGTCCTGGCCAGCGCCCCGATCAGCGCCATGACGACGAGAGCGATGAACCATCCCATGTCGTTGATGTAGGTGAAAACCTGACACGCCGGTGCGCCGCTTCCGGCATGGCGATGCGCGCGCCGGCCTCGTCTCCCGCCACACTTAGACACGCGGACGCTGCGAAAAGTTGCGTCGATCCGAATCGATTGCCGGGGAGAGCGGCTCTCGGCGTCTCGCGAATCGCCTGCGGCCGGCAGTCCGGCGATGCAGAAGACCGAGTCCGCCTGGATGCGGAGGGGGAGAGGATCGTCCTGCGTCAGCCCGCCAGCTTGACCCAGCGCTGCCCCTGACGGTCGTAGCAGTACAGGCCGCAGCCGCTGTCGCACCAGTGAAAGTAATCGTACTCGATGCCGGCGATGCGGCCGGTCTCGACCCACTGGAGCCGTTGCGCGCACACCGGACAGCGGCGCGACGTCAGATCGACGCGGCTGTCGATCTCCCGCGACCGGGCGAGCAGCTCCGTCGACTTCTGCACCAGCCCCGCGGCGCGCGTGCAGGCCGCCTCGTTGAGGCGCCGCAATTCGCGCGATCGCTGGAGCAGCGCGCCGATGTGCGTGAACAGATCCTCGGGCAGTACCGGCTTCACCAGGAACAGATCGGCGTCCCTGCGCTGCTCACCCGGCAGATCGCGCGGCGCCCGGCCGCTCAGGAGCACGACCGGCACGTGCGACGTCGCCGAATCCCGCTTGAGCGCCTGCGCGAACTCGAGCCCTCCCTGACGTTCGCCGTGAAACTCCAGATCCGTGACGATGATGTCCGGCTTGAGCTCGACCACCGCATCCGCCGCGGCGGTCGGGTCGGCTGCGGTCGCGACCCACATGCCCGATGTCTCGAGAAACAGCGAGTACATGTCGCGCGTATCCGCATCGTCCTCCACGAGCAGGACGATGGGCGGCACGCTTGCACTGTCCTGATGCGAGGGACTGGTCAAAGCCACGTCCGTGAGTCTAGCGCGGGTGGGAGCGCTGCAACGTCCGGGAACGTACAAAGACCGTCTTTTTTTACGGTTGAGCTGAGCGCGCAGACCGGCCGCTTCCCCGCCCGGACGCCGCGTCCACGGTGACCGGTACGCCGAGGAAGTCCCCGTGCCGCGACGCGGCCGCCTCGATCCCTTTCAGCTCTTTCGCGGTCAGACGCCGCATCGGCGTCATCGATATCCGCACGCCCCGCGCCGTCCGCACCGCGCGCCACGTCCCCGCCACCTGGCCGTCGATCACGACTGTGTGTTGAAACGTCGCGTACCCCGGCTTCCCCATGACCTTCGCCGGACCGTGCGGCACCAGCGCGCGATCGCGATACGCGACCACGTACTCGTCGTAGACCGGCAGCAGGTGCACGAGCGGCTGCGGAACCCGCAAGCCGGCGCGCGATCCGAGCGTCCAGTACGTCCGTCCGTCGACCTCGCGCGCCCTGGCGCGGATGATGTCGGCGCCGCGGCGCGCGTCGGTCATCGTCAGGTTCGACCACCATGCGAAGTCGCGTGCCGTCGCCGGACCGTGGCTGCGAAAGAAGCGGCGCGCCAGCTCGGCCAGCGCTTCGTCGCCCGAGAGATCGCGCGGACGCGGCGCTCGTTCGGCGACGAGCGCGTAGGTCGACTGCTTCCCCACTCGCGGTCCGCTGCAGATCACGGCTTCCAGCTCGGCGTACAACGCGGCGTGCGCCAGCCGGTAGCCGGACAACGCAATCCCGGCGCGATGCAGCCGGGCGCCGAGGTCGGCGCGCGTGAGGTGCCGCCCGTCGCGCAGCGCCCGTTCGAACACGCCCGCCGCACGGCGCAGGAGCGCACCGTCGATCTCCATGCGGCGCCAGTAGACCTGCATCCCACGCTGCACGCGCGACGCGGTCAGGCGCTGCATCCACACCAGATCCCGCGCGGCGACGTAATGCCATGTCGGCCGCATCACGTGCGTGCGCAGGATCCTTCCCTCGTCGATCTCGCGCTGCACGTCCGCGTCGGCGGCGGCGCGCATGCGGAGCGCGAGCGCCCACTTCGACGGCTGGTATTCCTGCGCCTGGACGGCGCCGTGCCACTCCACGACCTCGGCGGCGCGAGAGAACCGCGCGCGGATGAGTCCCTGGCTGGCGAGCCGCTCCGCGATCAACGCGCGTCCGTCGGGCGTCACTGACATGAGGCGCTGCATTCTGGCACAGCCGCGGCCCGCCGTGGCAGCGGGTTTGCTCGTCCGTGATGCGGTAAAGGAGACGCAGATGAGCGAGCTCGCGCAGGCCATCGGTTCGCAGGAGTGGCTGGACCACGTCGCCAAGCCCGTCGAGAAGGCGGTCGAGAGAGCCTTCCCCGGTGACAGCGGACGGAACGTGAAGGATGCGCTGCACGGCCGCTGGCTCGGCCATCCGCTCCATCCCGTCTTGACCGACATTCCGATCGGCGCCTGGATGATGGCGCAGGTGTTCGACGCGCTGGGCGCCGCGCGCCGGACTCGCGCGTATGACGAGGCGGCGCGCGTGTGCATCACGACGGGCCTCGTCGGCGCCGTCGGCGCGGCGGTCACCGGTCTGGCCGATTGGAGCGACACCGGACGCGACTCGCGGCGGATCGGTTTCGTGCACGGGATGATCAACATCGCCGCAACCAGCCTGTTCCTCACGTCCGCGCTGCTGCGCCGTCGCCGCAAGAGTCCCAACGCGGTCGCCGCATCGTCCACCGGATTCGCCGTGGCGATGGCGGGCGCATACCTCGGCGGCGCGCTCGTGTACCAGCGGCAGATCGGCCCGCACCATGCGCTCGAGTGGAACGCGCCCGGCGAGTTCACCCGCGCGGTTCCCGCCTCCGAACTGCCGGAAGGCACCAGGAAGAAAGTCCGCGTCGGCGACGTCGACATCGTGGTCGGGCGTCATCAAGGCCGGCTGTTCGCGTTGGCGGAACGCTGCGCGCATCAGGGCGGCCCACTGTCGGAAGGAGAACTGAAGGACGGCGCCATCGTGTGTCCATGGCACGGCTCGACCTTCTGCGTCGAGTCCGGCAAGCTCGTGCACGGTCCGTCCGTTTACGATCAGCCGTGCTACGACGTCCGCGAGAGCGGCGGCTTCCTTGAAGTCCGGCGGCGTTGAGCGGCGCCGGACCGGCGCATCCCGAGTCAGCTAGACTCAGCGATGGAACCCTGTGGACACACGTTTGATTGCCTCGACCGCGCTCGACTCCGAGGGCCGCGGATACCCGCGGCCGCAGCTCCGCCGTGAATCCTGGATCTCGCTCAACGGCGAGTGGGAGTTCGCCTTCGATCCCGACTCGGCGTGGCGGCTGCCCGCCGACGTCGTCTGGACCGAGCGGATCCGGGTGCCGTTCTCGCCCGAAGCGCCGGCGAGCGGGCTCGGGCACACCGGGTTCCTGCGCGCCTGCTGGTACCGCACGACGATTGACGTCGACGCGCCCTCCGATGGATCCCGGTGGCTGCTGCACTTCGGCGCGGTCGACTGCACGGCCACGGTATGGGCGAACGGCGTGCGGCTCGGCGCGCACGAGGGGGGCTACACGCCGTTCTCCTTCGACGTCACCGCGTTCGTGTGCCGGGGCTCGTGCGAGATCATCGTCCAGGCGGAAGACGATCCGCAGGATCTGAGCAAGCCGCGCGGCAAGCAGGACTGGCAGCTCGAACCGCATTCGATCTGGTATCCGCGCACGACCGGGATCTGGCAGACGGTCTGGCTCGAGCGCGTCCCGGCAACGCGCATCGCGCGGCTCGCGTTCACGCCGAATCTCGCGCGGTGGGAGATCGGCGTGCAGGCGTGGCTCGAGGGGGGCGACCGGCGGGCGGACCTGCGGCTCTCGGTCAAGCTGACGTGCCGCGGCCAGACGCTGGCGGCCGACACCTACCTCGTCGTCAGCGGCGAAGTCCATCGCGGCATCGCCCTGTCGGATCCGGGGATCGACGATTCGCGCAACGAGCTGCTCTGGTCGCCGGATGCGCCGACGCTGGTGGACGTGCAGCTCGAGCTGTGGGGAGAGCGCGGCGAACTCCTCGATCGCGTGTGGTCGTATCTGGCGCTCCGCTCCACGGCGGTGCAGGGCGATCGGTTCGTTCTGAACAACCGTCCGTACCTGCTCCGCATGGTCCTCGACCAGGGCTACTGGCCCGAGGGCGGCGTCACGGCGCCCGACGACGCGGCGCTGCGGCGGGACGTGGAGCTGGCGAAAGCCATGGGCTTCAACGGCGTGCGGAAGCACCAGAAGCTCGAGGATCCGCGCTACCTGTACTGGGCCGACACGCTGGGGCTCGCGGTCTGGGGTGAGATGCCGAGCGCCTATCGCTTCACGCCGCGCTCGGTCGAGCGCCTGTCGCACGAATGGATGGCGGCGATCGCGCGCGACTACAGTCATCCGTGCATCGTGGCGTGGGTCCCGATCAACGAATCGTGGGGCGTCCCCAACCTGCCGGACAATCCGCGCGAGCGCCACTACGTGCAGGCGCTGTATCACCTCACCAAGACGCTCGATCCCACGCGCCCGGTAGTGGGCAACGACGGATGGGAAAGCGTCGCCACCGACATCATCGGCATTCACGACTACGACGACACGCCGGATCGCATCGCGCGCCGCTATCACGCCGACGAAGTGCTGCCGCGCCTGTTCAAGCGCGAGCGGCCGGGCGGACGCATGCTCGTGCTCGAAGGCGACAAGCACGGCGATCAGCCGCTCATGCTGTCGGAGTTCGGCGGCATCGCGCTGCGCCCCGAGGACGGGGGGCCCTCGGCGACATGGGGCTACAGCGTATGCCGCGACGCGGAGTCGTTCGCCACGCACTACGAGCGGCTGCTCGCGTCGGTGCGCAGCCTCGGCCTGCTCTCCGGGTTCTGTTATACGCAGTTCGCCGACACGTATCAGGAGGCGAACGGGCTGTTGACGGCGGAGCGCACGCCGAAGGTCCCGATCGCGCGCATCCGCGCCGCGACCGCCGGTCCGTCGGCGGCGCGGACCGACGGGCTGGAACAGCTCGAGAGCAGCGCCGATCGCGGCGAGGCGTCGTAGTGCACCGCCGCGAGCTGCGTAAACCGGACGGACGCCGGCTGACCCTCTACGCGCGCGCCGCGCTGCCGGACGATCTCACCGCGCCGAGCCCCAACCGGGCGGCGCACCAGCCGAATCCGCACCTCCGCTGGCATCCGCTGCGCGGCGAGTGGGTCGCCTACGCCGGCCATCGTCAGCACCGGACCTTCCTGCCGCCGCCCGAATACAACCCCCTGGCGCCGAGCCGCGATCCCGGGAACCCGACCGAAGTGCCGGACGCGCCGTGGGACGTCGCCGTGTTCGACAACCTGTTTCCGACGCTCGCGGCCGGCGCGCACGATCCGCCGGCGCTCGAGATTCCGACGGCGCCCGGGCAGGGCGCGTGCGAGGTCGTCGTCTTTACGCGCGATGCCCAGGCCACGCTCGGATCGCTGCCGCTCTCCCATCTGGAGCTGCTCGTCGACGTCTGGGCGGATCGCCAGGAGGTCCTCGGCGCGCGGCCGGACGTCGCCTACGTCTTTCCGTTCGAGAATCGCGGCGTCGAGGTGGGGGTGACGCTGCATCATCCGCACGGGCAGATCTACGCGTATCCGTTCGTGCCGCCGGTTGCGGCGCGCGAACTGGCGCAGCAGCGCGAGTACCTGGAGAAGACGGGACGCGGCCTGCTCGCGGACATGATCGAGCGCGAGCTCGCCGGCGGCGAGCGCGTGCTCTATCGCGGATCCCACGCCGCCGCCTTCATGCCGATCTGCGCCCGCTACACCTACGAGGTCTGGGTCGCGCCGCGGCGCGCCGCGCCGTCGTTCGCGGCGCTGACGCGCGAGGAGCGCGCCGACTTCGCGCGGGCGCTGAAGACCGTACTGATGAAGTACGACGCCCTCTGGAGCCGGCCGTTCCCCTACATCCTGGCGTTCCATCAGGCGCCGACCGACGGCGCGCCGCATCCCGAAGCGCACCTGCACGCCGAGTTCTACCCCGCCTACCGCCTGCCCGGCCGGCTGAAATACCTGGCGGGCAGCGAGGCGGGGGCCGGCGTGTTCACTGCCGACAGCCTCCCGGAAGACACCGTCAAACAGTTGCAGGCGATTGCCGTCGATGTCGACCGGTGACGCCGCCGCGCGCGCGTTCCAGGACGTCTTCGGCCGCGAGCCGGAGACGACGGCGAGCGCGCCGGGGCGGGTGAACCTGCTCGGCGAGCACACCGACTACCACGAGGGCTACGTGCTTCCGGCGACCATTCCGCAGCGGACGCACGCCACGATCGCCGCGCGCAGCGATCGCGTGGTGCGCGCGTGGAGCAGCGGCGCCGGCGACCGGGACGGCGTCGAGCAGTATGCGCTGGGATCCGAATCGCGCGGACGCGGCTGGCTCGATTACGTGCAGGGGCTCACCGCCGCGCTCGCCGCACGGCAGATCGCGCTGCCGGGGTTCGACCTGCATCTCGTGTCGACGGTGCCGATCGGCGGAGGCGTGTCGTCCAGCGCCGCGCTCGAGATCAGCGTGCTCCGCGCGCTGCGCAGCCGGTTCGCGCTGCCGCTGGACGACGTCGCGCTGGCGCGGATCGGACGCGCCGCCGAGAACGACTTCGTCGGCGCGCCGGTCGGCATCATGGACCAGATGGCGTCCAGTCTCGGCCGCGGCGGCGAGGCGCTGTTCCTCGACACGCGCACGCTCGCGGTCGAGCGCATCCCGCTGCCGGCGGCGATCGAGCTGATGGTGATCGATTCCGGCGTCGCGCACCAGCACGCCGGCGGCGAGTACGCGATCCGGAGGCGCGAGTCGTTCGAGGCTGCGGCGCAGCTCGGCGTGCCCTTCCTCCGCGATGCGGACGTCGGGATGCTCGGCGCGGTCGAGCGGCTGGCACCGGTACTCGGCCGCCGCGCGCGCCACGTCATCACCGAGAACCAGCGCGTCCTGGAGGCCGTGGCGGCGCTCCGCGCCGGCGACGCGGACACGATGGGACGTCTGATGAACGAGTCGCACGCGTCGATGCGCGACGACTACGAGACCTCGACGCCGGAGATCGATGTCCTGGTCGAGATCGCGCGGGCGCAGGAGGGCGTGTACGGCGCGCGGCTGACGGGCGGCGGCTTCGGCGGCGCGATCGCCGCGATCGTGCGTGCTGGGGCTGCAGCGAATCTCGGCGCCCGCGTCGCGCAGGCGTACACGGCGCGAACGGGCCGCCGCGCGGCGGTGATTGTTCCGAGCGGGGCACACTTCTTGAAGTCCCGGGGGCATGATCCATCCCCAGGGCCGCCGGCTTCCTGACGTCATCTGCTTCTCTCACCTCAGGTGGAACTTCGTCTTTCAGCGGCCGCAGCATCTCATGACGCGCTGCGCGCGAGAGTGCCGCCGCCTGTTCTTCTTCGAGGAGCCGATCTTCGAAGACGGCGCCGTGCCGCGCATCGACATCCAGCTCTCGAAAGGGGTTCACGTCGTCGTGCCGTTCCTGCCGGCGGGCCTCGACGAACGCGCGGCGATAGCGGCGCAGCGCGATCTGCTGGACGAACTGGTGATCCGGCAGCGGATCCAGACGTTCGTGGCGTGGTACTACACGCCGATGGCGCTGCCGTTCAGCCGGCACCTGGCGCCGGCGGCTGTCGTGTACGACTGCATGGACGAATTGGCTTCATTCAAGAACGCGCCGGCCGTGCTCAAGGAGCGCGAGGCGGCCCTGCTGAGCCTCGCCGACCTCGTGCTCACCGGCGGTCAGTCGCTGTACGAAGCCAAGCGGCATCAGCACGACAACATTCATCCGTTCCCGAGCAGCGTCGACGTCGATCACTTCGCGCAAGGGCGCCGGGTGACGGAGGACGCGGCGGATCAGGCCGCCATTCCGCATCCGCGGCTCGGCTTCTTCGGCGTCATCGACGAGCGGATGGACATCGAGCTGCTCGACGGGATCGCCGCGGCGCGCCCTGACTGGCACCTGGTGCTGCTCGGCCCGATCGTCAAGATCGATCCCGCCCAGCTGCCGCGCCGGCCGAACATCCACTATCTCGGCCCGAAGCAGTACCACGAGCTGCCGCAGTACGTCGGCGGCTGGGACGTCGCGCTGCTGCCGTTCGCGCGCAACGAAGCGACCCGCTTCATCAGCCCGACCAAGACGCCCGAGTACATGGCGGCGGGCAAGCCCGTCGTCTCCACCTCGATTCGCGACGTCGTGCGGCCGTACGGCCAGCAGGGGCTGGTGCGGATCGCGGACGACGCGCCGGCGTTCGCCGCGGCGTGCGAGGCGGCGATGGCGGAAGACGCCTCCGAGCGCGTGCGCCAGCACGACGCGTTCCTGCGCCAGACGTCGTGGGACGGGACGTGGCTGCGGATCCGGCTGCTGGTCGAAGCGGTGCTCCGCCCCGAGCGGGGACGCGTCGACATCACCGCCGGCGGACTCGCAGGTTAACCCATGTTCGATTACCTGGTTGTCGGCGCCGGCTTCGCCGGTTCGACCATCGCGGAGCGTCTCGCCGCGCATGGCGGCAAGACCGTGCTCATCTGCGACAAGCGGCCGCACATCGGCGGCAATGCCTACGATCACTACGACGACGCCGGCATTCTCGTCCACCGCTACGGTCCGCACATCTTCCACACCAACTCGCGGGACGTCTTCGAGTACCTGTCCCGCTTCACGGAGTGGCGCCCCTACCAGCACCGCGTGCGCGCGTCGGTCGACGGGCAGCTGCTGCCGATTCCGATCAATCTCGACACGGTGAACGCGCTCTACGGCACGCGCTACACGTCGTTCGAGCTGGAGCAGTTCTTCGCCTCGGTCGCCGAGCCGGTGGCGCAGGTCAGGACCTCGGAAGACGTCATCGTCAACAAGGTCGGGCGGGAGCTGTACGAGAAGTTCTTCCGCAACTACACGCGCAAGCAGTGGGGACTCGATCCGTCCGAGCTCGACGCCTCGGTGACCTCGCGCGTGCCGGTGCGCACCAACCGCGACGATCGCTACTTCACCGACACCTACCAGGTGATGCCCCTGCACGGCTACACGCGGATGTTCACGAAGATGCTGGCGCATCCGAACATCAAGATCCTGCTCAATACCGACTATCGCGAGATCGAGGGGGTGATTCCGTACCGTGAAGTGATCTTCACCGGGCCGGTGGACGAGTTCTTCGACTACCGGTTCGGGCGGCTGCCGTACCGATCGCTGGAGTTCCGCTTCGAGACGCTCAACATGCCGGTGGCGCAGGCCGCGCCGGTGGTGAACTACCCGAACGAGAATCCCTACACGCGGATCACGGAGTTCAAGTATCTGTCCGGCCAGGAGCATCCGAAGACGACGGTCGTCTACGAGTACCCGCGCGCCGAGGGAGATCCGTACTATCCGGTGCCTCAGCCGGAGAACGCCGTGCTCTACCGCCGCTACCAGGAACTGGCGGAACAGACGCCGGGCGTGAGCTTCCTCGGCCGCCTCGGCACCTACAAGTACTACAACATGGATCAGGTGGTCGCGCAGGCGCTGACGCTCTACTCGAAGATGACGGGCGTATCCCGGCGTGAGACGGTCGCGATCCACTCATGATCGAGATCTGGGGCGGGATCGAGTGCACGGTCAACCGCGTGCAGGATCGGTGGTACGACCAGGTGCTGCGGTCGGGGCACCACGCGCGTCCCGGCGATCTGGATCGCATGGCCGCGCTCGGCATCCGGACGCTGCGGTATCCGGTCCTCTGGGAGCGCGTCGTGCCGGCGCGCGGCGAGTTCGACTGGCGCTGGACCGACGAGCGGCTCGCACGCCTGCGCGCGCTCGGCATCCGCCCGATCGTCGGCCTGCTGCATCACGGCAGCGGTCCGGCGTTCACGTCGCTGACCGACCCGGCGTTTCCGGCGCTCTTCGCCGCGTTCGCGCGCGCGGTCGCCGAACGCTACCCATGGATCGAGGACTACACGCCGATCAACGAGCCGCTCACCACGGCGCGCTTCAGCGGTCTCTACGGCCACTGGTACCCGCACCGCCGCGACGACCCGGCGTTCGTCCGCGCGCTGCTGCACCAGGTCCACGGCATCGCGGGCGCGATGCGCGCCATCCGCGGCATCGTTCCGCAGGCGCGGCTGGTGCAGACGGAGGACTGCGGCCGCAGCTTCGGCACGGTGGCAACCGCCGCACAGGTCCGGTTCGAAGAGCAGCGGCGGTGGCTCACGTTCGATCTCCTGACCGGACGCGTCACCAGCAGCCATCCCCTCTGGCGGTGGTTGACCTCGCACGGCGCCGTCGCGGGTGAACTTGCGCCGCTCGCCGAACAGCCGTGCGCGCCGGACGTCGTCGGCCTGAACTACTACCTGACGAGCGATCGCTTTCTCGACCATCGGCTCGATCGCTACCCCGCCGCCTGCCACGGCGGGAACGGCGCGACGCCCTATGCGGACGTGGAGGCGGTGCGCGCCCGTCCGGAAGGCATCGTCGGCCACGAGGCGCACCTGCTCGACGCCTGGGAGCGGTATCGCCTGCCGCTGGCGATCACGGAAGCGCACCTCTCCTGCTCGCGCGAAGAGCAGATCCGGTGGTTCGCCGAAGCCGTGCGCGGCGCGGAGGCGGCGCGCACCCGGGGCGCCGACGTTCGCGCGGTCACGGCCTGGGCGCTGTTCGGCTCGTTCGACTGGGATTCCCTCGTCACCCGAGACGCCGGCCACTACGAGCCCGGCGCGTTCGACGTGCGCGCCTCGCCGCCGCGGCCGACGGCGGTCGCCAGCGTCGTGCGCGATTTCGCGCAGGGGCGCCGCCCGTCGCTGCTCGCCGCGATCGACGGCACCCCCTGGTGGCAGCGTCCGGAGCGGCTGATCTACGGCCCGGCCGTGGCGGCGGTCCGCCCTGCGTCGGCCGACCGGCCGCTGCTCGTCGTCGGGGCGACCGGCACGCTCGGGCGCGCCTTCCAGCGCATCTGCGACCAGCGCGGACTCCGCGCGCGAGCGGTGACGCGAAGCGACGCCGACATCACCGATCCGACGAGCGTCGACGCGATCATCCGGCACGTGCAGCCGTGGGCGGTAGTGAATGCCGCGGGCTACGTGCGGGTGGACGCGGCGGAACACGACGGCGAGGGCTGCAGGCGCGCCAACGTGACCGGGGCGGTGAATCTCGCGGCAGCCTGCCGCCGGCGCCGGGTGCCGTTCGTGACGTTCTCGTCCGACCTGGTCTTCGACGGCCGCGCCGGCCGTCCCTACGTCGAAGAGGACGAGCCGAACCCGATCAACGTGTACGGGGTCAGCAAGATGGAAGCCGAGCGTCGCGTGCTCGATCTCGCCGACGATGCGCTGGTCATCCGGACGAGCGCATTCTTCGGTCCGTGGGACGATTACAACTTCCTCGTGTGTCTGCTGCGTGCGCTCGACGCCGGGGAGCCGTTCCGCGCCGCCGGGGACACGACGGTCTCGCCCACCTACGTTCCACATCTCGTGCACGGCACGCTCGATCTCCTGATCGACGGCGCGCGCGGCATCTGGCACCTGGCCAACGACGGCGCCGTCACCTGGTTCGATTTCGCCTGCGCGGCGGCGGAAGCAGCCGGACGCTCCGTGGATCTCATCGAACGCGTCGCAGCCGCGGCCGTCTGGTCGCCGGCGCCGCGTCCGGCTTACAGTGCGCTCGCCAGCAGCCGTGGCGCCATGATGCCGCCGCTCGCCGCCGCTCTCGGGGCATTCGCCCGTGATT